>JANQLN010000093.1 GCA_028280575.1 Clostridia bacterium | reverse complement strand
CAGCCCGGAGAAAATAATTTCAAAAACTGCCCTTAGGGTAAACAGCATTACTGCCGGCTTTGGAGAGCGCATTTTATTCAGGGAATCGTCATTTTCCCTTCCAACCGGCAGCAAAACTGCTTTGTTAGGCGATAATGGCACCGGAAAGACTACACTGCTTGGAAAGATATGGGCAAAGGAAAAAGGTATTTCAGTTTCCAATGGGGTGAAAATTGGATATTTCAGCCAGGATTTTGAGGTCCTTGAATACGGCAAATCCATACTTGAAAATGTAATGAAGGAGTCAATTCAACCGGAATGGATTGTAAGAACCGTGCTTGCAAGGCTCCTTTTAAAGGAAGATCATATATACAGGAAAGCTGCGGTCATAAGCGGGGGAGAAAAGGTCAAGACATCCCTTGCCAAGCTTATTGTATCTGAGGCAAACCTTTTATTGCTGGATGAACCTACAAATTATCTTGACATATACTCAATGGAAGCTTTGCAGCAGCTTGTAAAAAAATTTCCGGGAACCGTGCTGTTCATATCCCATGACAGGAAGTTTGTAAAAGAGATAGCAGACAGGCTTCTTATCCTGGAGGATAAAAAAATATCCACTTTTGAAGGCGGTTATACCGGGTACGTTGAAAGCAAGAAAAGCAATGCAAGTGAAAATGAAAAGAAGAATGAAATAATGAAGCTGAAAATGAAAATGGCAGACCTTGCAGCAAAAATTTCAATCACCGGATCAAAGGAGGAAATTGAGTTTCTTGACAAGGAATATAAAAACACCGCTGCTCTTTTAAGAGAGCTGACACTTAAATATAAAAGTAATGAATAATGGTTACCTTAAAGCCCATAGGAATCCTGCAATGAAAGCTTTCATTGCAGGAGAGAATATAGCTGCAGCTTGATATTTATCAATCCTAAGCTTTGCCCTGCGAAAAAATCTGCTGCAAGTTACTTGTTAAATATTGGGGCAACTGCCATACTTTTTTCTTTTAAGCAGCTCACCTCATCGTCCGTAACGGGCTTAAAGCTGTTACCGACTTCCAAGGCCCACCTCATATGCTCTATATCTCCCGGAGTTACCGCAGCTGTTATGGGCTGGCTCAAGGTATATCTCATAGCCAGTTTGGCAAATTCTTTATCGTATATTGGTTTATACCAGGCCTTCGGGTATTTTTTTTCTTTATTTTCTTCAGTCCAAAGAGTTTTTGCCATAGCCTTAAGAGCAAGCCTGGTAATTTTTTTATCAACGGCTTTATCCATAATACTCTTGCCAAAGCCATTTCCAAAATGGCATGCCCAATTTACCGGGAACAAGACCGAATCAAAATCAAATTGGTCCATCATAAGATGTGAGGCATCTTCTGAATGTGTCGAATAGCCTATGTACCTGATATATCCTTTTTCTTTTGCTTTTATTACTGCCTCCATTGCACCTTTTGGTCCCAGTACTTCTTCGGCTTCATCTGCTGACTGGAGTCCATGTATCTGGTAAAGGTCAAAACAGTCTGTCTCAAGATTTTTCAATGAGTCATGAAGTGCTTCCTCAGCTTCCTTCGCTGTTCTTTTTTCAGTTTTGCATGCAAGGAATATATCCTGCCTTTTTCCTCTTAGGGCAGGACCAAGCTTTTGCTGTGCGTCCCCGTAGCTGGGAGCTATGTCAAAATAGTCGATACCGCTGTCTATAGCTTCGGCTACGTAATTGTCGGCATCTTTTTGCAGTTCATCCATTACTATGATTCCCCCAAAGCCTATGATTGATATTTGCTCTCCGTTTTTGTATTCTCTTTTTTCCATGATTTATACCACTCCTTTAATGATCATACCTTATACTTATTATTCTATATTGCTAAATTTAGTATGCTCCGTTTAAAAAATCACAACATAAGCAAATTACCCTCTATTTTATTATAGCACTCTGAGGAAAATGCATCAATATATTTATATTAATAAATACATTGATATAAAAACGTATTAGTATTTGGAACGAATTCCGATTGTTAAAATATCAAGCTTTCAAATATTACTTGTATACCTGTTAGAAATAAAAATGACAAACATATTAATGAAAAATTTTTAACTGAAAGGGCAAATGTACTTTCTTTTTTTTGTGTTTTAAAAAACAGGGAAATATTTTTATTAACAGGTATCAATGTAGCTATGGTAAAAAGGCTGATAAAGGGGATGATTTTTAATAAAGCCATTAATATTATATCTGCATAGGCTATATAATAAAGGAGCTTGAAGATAAGCAGCGCATTTTTTTTGCCAACATAAATTGGAAGCGTATATCTCTTGTTGTTAATATCGTCATCAATATCGCATATATTATTGGCCAGCATTATATTTGCTATACAAGCCATGGTTGGGATGGAAAAAAGAAATATAAACAATATTTCCATAATATTTAATTTTAAATCAAGAAAATTGTTTTTGCAGGTTATACTTGCAATTTCCAGGTCAAACGTATGTATATATACTGAAAGGAATAAAATTATAAAACCCATAAAAAAACCTGAAAGGATTTCTCCCAGAGGAGTTCTTGAAATAGGCACCGGACCGGCTGAATACAATATGCCTGTTCCAAATGATGCTATGCCAAGCAGTAGAACTATTATATCTGTTTTTATCACAAGTATTATACCGGCTGCAAAAGCTATAAAAAGCATTATGGAAATTACTGTAAATACCGTAGGGATTTTCAGATTGTAACTGACTATTGCATTGTGACTTTCATAATTGTAGCCGTGCTTTTTTTTAGCCCTTTTAAAATCATAATAGTTGTTTAAGGCAGTTGCCGCCATGTCAATACAAAGCAGGGATATAAGCATTATAAAAAAGTTTTCCATATTGAATTTATTAAACCTGTATAAAGCATATACCGCTCCCAGGGTAAAAGGGACAATACTTGCAAGCTTTGTTTGTATTTCCACAAGCTTTAAAAAGCTTTTGATATTCAAGCTCAATCCTCCGGTACAATTTAATACTTTCCATGTCTTCCAATATATTTTCCCATATTGTTGAGCTATCGTCAATTAAGATATTTTAAAATACATATAACTCATAATTATTAATATCAGGGCTCTACCGGGTAGTTCCCGAAATTGTGCGCCACCCGGTACATTGCTGCAACGTTTTCCGTAGGTGAATTGTCCTGTAAAGCGTGGGTAGGCGCAAAGCAGTATCCTCCCCCCGGCATCATAATGTCAAGTATTTCTCTCGTATTGGATATTACGTCTTCTACGGAACCATAAGACACAGGTCCGGCGGTAGATATGCATCCATGGAATGCAAGTCTGCCTGCATAGTTTCTTTTAAGGTACTCCGGTTCCATATTTTTAGCCTCCGGCTGCAGCGTATCTACCATATTTATTCCCATTTCAATAAAATCTTCAAAAGCCCAGCTGCTTGAGCCACAGGAGTGAATCATTACAGGAAGGTCATATGCCTTTGCAAGATCAATAAATTTCTGGTGCCTTGGCCTTATATGCTTTCTGAACAGCTCTAAGCTTATCATTGGTGTATTTTGGGTGCCCAGGTCTTCGCCCGTCCACAAAAAATCAATCTTTCCCCCGGCAATCTCAAGTGCCCTGCTCAAGATTTCCAATTTGATTTCAAGCATCCTGTCAATAAGCATAAGGCCGGCCGGCTCGTCTGCTGCCAGGTCAACCAGGGTCTGCTCCATGCCTCTTATCATTCCCGTATGGTTTATTATATCCGGAACCCCTGCATTTCCTACATATAAGGCATATTTGTTATATTTTTTACATAGATAAGAAATATTGCCGTAATCATAATCATCAGGTGAAGGCATAGGCCAGGCAGCTATTTCTTCCTCGCCGGCATCCTTGAGAGGAAAGTCGCAAAAGTCCCAGTACCCTCCACTTTGGTTTTCTATCCAGCGTGTATGTATTCCCCACTGGGGATCAACCTTTCTCTGAGGAACTTCGCTATGGAGCCTGGGCCCTTTATATGGCAGAAAAACACCACGGAAATCAACTCCTAGAACTTCTTTCAATCCTTCGTTGTCATCTTTTTTAAGCCCGAAATGCCTTTTCAGCCTGGTATCTATTCCCCGGTTTGCAGAGTAATTAATGGGTACCCTGTCAGGTATACCGTGGTGAAATACAGCCAGCACCCTTTCCTTTGGTGACATTTTATCCTTATCATTCATTACATTCATATTTGACCCTCCCGTCTGTTAAACTGCATTTGATGTGCCCCAATCTTTTTAAGCTGCAATTTTTATATGTGTTATAATAGTTAATTATAAAGGATTTTATAAATTAAATATTTGAACAAAGGAAAGCTTGAGTTGGATAAAGTAAAGAAGGTTGGTTAGGTGAAGTTAGATTTTGGGATAAAGCTGAAAGCCATAGAGTTTTTTTTCAGGCTTATTAAGCTAATGTAACAAAAGGAGCCACAAGATGGATAATATTTTAATTCCATTTAAAGGACTGCAGCCACATGTAAGGTATGCAAACTTTTTGCGGTGTGACAAGGATTTTATGGAAGGCCCCAGGAGGATATATGATCACCAGCTTATATATGTCCATAAGGGTAAAGGAATTGTTGAGATTAACAGCATAACCTACAATGCCCTGCCCGGTGACCTGTTTTTTTATGGTCCGGGAGTACAACACGCTTTTCGGGCCGACTCGGAGGACCCTTACGTCCTGTCGGGTATACATTTTGATTTTACCCCCAACCATAAAGATATTCCCTTTCCCATAGGTCCTTATAATACCGGGCATTTCAAGGAGGAACTGATGACTGAGAATGTTTCGTTTGCAGATTTTTGCGGATTCCCTCCATATATTAATATTTCTGGAAACCACAGGGCAAGAGAAATAATTTTAGAATTGGTCGGTGAGTTTGAAAGTGGAAAGCTGTTTGCTTACACGTATATAAACGGTCTTTTCACAACTTTTCTTTCAATTCTTGCCAGGTGTGTTATGGTAAGGGAAAAAGGAGCGGAATATAAGGAAGAAATCGTAATCAAGGTGCTGAAGTTTATACACAGGCACTATAATGAAAATTTTACAAATAAAAATATTGCGGATCATTTTCATTTTCACCCGAATTATCTCAATCAATTGATGGCTGCACATACGGGCCTTTCCCTTCGCCAGTATATCATAGACCTGCGTATTAAGAAGGCGGTGGACATGATGGTTAACACAAATATGAGCGTATGTGCAATTGCGAAGGATGTTGGATATGAAGATATTCACTATTTTTCAAGATTGTTTAAGAAAAAAACCGGATATACGCCGGTTCATATAAAACGCAAATTGTATCCATATCCGTCGGGATAAACTTATAAAAAATTCCGGATTATATTCCTTTGTTTTGTCCAAATACTGCTTTAGTTTGTTCAAATACATTATGCCATTTAATCTATATAATGTTCATTACCTGGAACAAAAAGCAAGTTGCTCGTATAGTCGGTTCAGCCCGGGAATTTTTATATGCTTCTTACACTATTTAGAAAACGCTGAAGAACTATATGATAGGGGAGGATATTTAATAATGTTTACGAATAAAAGCATGACCAGCCGTGAAAGGTTTATTAATGTTATGGAATATAGGCCCGTGGACCGGATTCCAAATCATGAGCTTGCAGCATGGGAGCAAACAAAGGATAGATGGGGCAGTGAAGGCCTTAATATACATGATCTCCACTGGGACTGGTTTACGGGTGAGGAATACTTTGAGATGGATCCAAAAGAGTATATTAATGTAAATTTTGGCATGATGCCGCCATTTGAGAGAAAAATAATAAAAAAGACCGGCAGGTATGAAATAATAAGACATAAAAACGGGGTTGTGACAAAAGTATTGGTTGACGGCAGCTCCAGGGGGATGAGATCAAGCATGGACCAGTATCTCGAATTCCCTGTGAAAAATATTGATGATTTTAAAATGCTTAAAAAAAGGTATGTTGCCAATTTGGGAAGCCGTTATCCTGCAGGCTGGAAAGGCCTGTTTCTTGCAGGTTGGAAAGAAAGAAACCATGTTCTTTGCCTCGGGAGAAATTGCAGCATGCTCGGATTCTATTGGAGGGCAAGGGAATGGATGGGAACTGAAAATCTTTCCTACGCATTATACGACCAGCCTGAACTGATACACGAAATGATGGAATTTATTGCAGACTTTACAATTGAAGTTTCCAGGCCTGTTCTCGAAAAAACGGATGTTGATTTTATCCTCCTTAATGAGGATATGTCAATGAAAAATGGACCTCTTTTAAGTCCCGGCCAATACAAAACTTTTATTTTCCGGCATATGAGAAGGCTATTGGACTTTCTTAAAACAAACGGAGTTAAATATATTTTTGTAGATACGGATGGAAATCCCGAAGCTTTGCTCCCCATATTAATGGAAAGCGGAGTGGACGGGATAATTCCCCTGGAAAGAGCCGCAGGCATGGATCCTGTGAGGATACGCAATAAATTTGGAAAAGGATTGAGGCTTTGGGGAGGGGTTGACAAAATGGAACTGGCAAAAGGGGAAAAAGCCATAGAAAACCATCTTGTCCATCTTGTGCCTTTAATTGAAGAGGGAGGATTTATACCTACTGTGGACCACTCGGTGCCTCCGGACATATCCCTGGAGAATTTCAGGTATTACATGAAAAGGAAGCTGGACCTGCTAAAGGGAAATTTTTAGCTATATGTAATATCATAATTCTATAGCAATATGACTTTAGAAATCCACCGGGACCTTCGTGTATTTAAAAGAATTAAAGATGTTCCATATGGATTAAAGCTTGAGAAAAATCAAATATAGAAGAACTTTCTCTTGACTGTTTGTTAGTATTTGTAATAGAATGTAATGTGAAGGTTATTATAAAATTGATAAACTATGGAAAGGAGTGAGCTTATGAAATTGGTGAAATATGAGGTGGCTTTTCCATAATTTAATATCGGCAAAAGGTCTGGGTTTTAAATTGTATATAAAATGTGCTTTTTTATCTATGCCTTTTGCAGCAATATGAATAACCTGTATATATCAATTAATTAAAAGTATTGCGCGGTTATGGTCACCGTGCTTTTTTTGTGTCTCCACAGGGGTTGTTCTCCTGTGGATTTTTGTTGCCTGGATATTGAAATATACGGTTTATAGTTTAAGGATGGAGGATTAAATTGAAATATAGAAATGCAAGCAAAATTATGCCCGAGTGGCTTTTGGAAAAGATGCAGGAATATGTGCAGGGTGAAATAATATATGTGCCAATAAAGGATTCCTGCAAAGTCTCCTGGGGAGAAGCAAATGGAACAAGGGAAAAGTACCTTGAGAGAAACATAAATATTATCAGCTTGTATAAAAAAGGCTGCACTACTTATGAACTCGCAAAGAAATACCATTTGTCCGAATGCAGTATAAAGAAAATAATATACAATATGAAAACAGCATTTTCATAAACCGGTAATGGGAATGGCGCACAGGATTTTTTACGCCTTTTATAGCAGCATATGCAGTAATTTATTACAATGTATTATTTTATAAATTGAAATTTGGAAATACTTGTGATAGAATTTATACAGGGTAAGAAAATGGATTGTTGCTGAAAAATTATTTAAGCTTAGATGCAAAATACGTAAAAAACGTTGCCAGCACTAAATTGTATGGCACTGTTATTAAATAGAAAGAGGGTAGTTTTTAATGGTTTTAAATGTTTTGCAAAAGAATATAGGCTATTATAATTCCATCAAATTTTCAATGGAATTTACCCGGGACAAGATTTAAAAGGAATCCGTCTGTTGAAATACAAGATCCATTAAAATAAGGATTGAAACTGTCCCATAGTCGTGCTACGTATTTGCCTGGATACTCGTTGAAATACAAGATCCATTAAAATAAGGATTGAAACAGGCTTAAATTAATCAAAGAAAATGAAACGGATGAGTTGAAATACAAGATCCATTAAAATAAGGATTGAAACACAAAATCAGTAGTGAGTGATGCAACCGAACACAAGTGTTGAAATACAAGATCCATTAAAATAAGGATTGAAACTCTTTCCATTGTAGGCAGCAAAATCCAGCTGGCTTCCGTTGAAATACAAGATCCATTAAAATAAGGATTGAAACCAACAAGCTCCAACAATCTATTAATCAGTTCCAAAACAGTTGAAATACAAGATCCATTAAAATAAGGATTGAAACATGTAAATACTTTTGACTATTTTTTTTACATTTCTGTGTTGAAATACAAGATCCATTAAAATAAGGATTGAAACTGTCCTCAAAAAACAGGTTGCCACTCCCAGGGCTAAGTTGAAATACAAGATCCATTAAAATAAGGATTGAAACGAAAGAGTTATCGAAGCAAAGAAAAAATACTATAAAAGTTGAAATACAAGATCCACTAAAACAAGGGTTAAATTAGATAAGAAAGGTTTGATTAAAGTTGAAACTGGTTTTAAATACTCCGGGGTTGTACTTGTGTAAACGGGGTGAATGTTTCCAGATAAAAGATGATAACGGGAAAAATGAAATATCTGCAAGAAAGGTAGAGCAGATTTTAATTACAACAAGTGCAGCTCTTTCAACGGATGCTATTGAGCTTGCAATTGAAAACAATATTGATATCGTTTTTTTAAAGGGAACCGGACAGCCACTGGGCAGAGTATGGCACTCTAAGCTTGGCAGTATAACTACAATAAGAAGAAAACAGCTATTCCTTGAGGACACTTCTTTAGGTGTTAAGCTTGTAAAAGAGTGGATCAATGAAAAAATGCACATGCAGGTTAACCTCTTGTCAAAGCTGGCAATGAATAGGAGAGATGACAGGAGAGAGATGATAAAGGAAGCAAATGAAAAAATAAAAAAGCAGATTGAAAATGTAAAATCGCTACCCGAAAATAAAAAGGTACATGAAGTTAGAAATTCCCTGCAAGGATATGAAGGAACCTCAAGTAGGATTTATTTTCAGATACTTGGAACACTTGTACCTTCTAAATATGCTTTTTCAGGAAGGAGTAGAAATCCTGCCCTTAATGAGTTTAACTGTATATTGAATTATTCATATGGCATTTTATATTCAAGTGTTGAAAAATCCTGTATACTTGCAGGTCTAGATCCATATATAGGTATAATGCATACAGATAACTATAATAAAAAAGCACTGGTTTTTGACCTGATTGAAATGTACAGGGGATATATGGATGAGATTGTGTTTAATCTCTTTAGCAGGAAAAAAATAGAAGAAAGTTTTTTTGACCGGGTTGAGGATGCCTATTATCTAAATAAAGAAGGCAAGAAGGCTTTGATTTCAGAGTATAACAAAAAGCTTGAAAAGAAAATAAAATACAGAGGCAGAAATATTGAATTTGCAAACATAATTCAATTTGATTGCCATAGGATTGCAAACAGAATTTTAAAGGAGGAAAAAATGTGTTAACATGGGTTATTTATGATATCCGCTCGAACAAAACCAGGAATAAAGTCATTAAAAAGTGCAAAAATACAGGATTATATAGAGTTCAAAAAAGTGTGTTTCTTGGTGAAATTGAGGATAATGAATTTGACGAGTTAAAGGTTGAATTAGGAGATTATATTGAAACTGACATAGATTCTATATATATCTTTCCAATGAGCAAAGCGGAATTAAACAAGGCTGGGCTATTAGGACAAGCTTTTGACAGGGAGCTGGTTACGGATGAAATTATCTCAAAATTCTTTTAATGAGTACCAATCTTATATAACGCCTTCTAATATAATTGAATTTTTGTATTGTAAAAGATTCATTTATTTTATGAAATGTCTTGGTATTTCTCAAAATGAGGAGAGAAGATACAAGGTTCAAAAAGGCCGTGAAATACATGAAAAACGTGAGAAGCAGAATCGTGATTACCTGAGAAAAAAAACAGGGTCAATTGATAAAGTGATAGGGGTCAATCTTGTCTCACAGATTATGGGTATCAGAGGAAAGGTTGATGAAATTCACTTTCTTGTGGATGGGAGTCTGGCACCTCTTGATTACAAATTTGCAAAATATGAAGAAAAGCTTTATAGTACATATAAAAATCAAATGGTACTTTATGCCCTTATGATTGAGGAGGTTTACAAAAAACCTGTAAATAAAGGATTTCTCGTTTACTGCCGTGACGGCAATAATGTGATTGAGCTTAAGATTGGAGATAAAGAAAAAAATGAAGCAAAAAGAAATATCAAAGAATATCAAGACGTCTTAAATGGCTATTTCCCCAAAGCCACAAAGTATAAAAGCAGATGTATAGACTGCTGTTATAGGAATATGTGTATCAAATAGTATCGAATTTTTAGAAAATACGCCAAATTACTTGTTTTTTCTCCATAATATGCTATAATATACCTAGAAATTGTTATTATTTATAAAAAAAAGAATAGAAAATAATACAAAAGAGCTTTCAGTTAATGTATTTTATGATAAATAAAAAAGTAGTAAACAGACTTTACGCTTGCCGCACACCCCGGCTTAATTGCCCGCGACTCTATTAGCGATTACTACTTAATAAATATTATATGAACAATAAGTTGTGGATTTTTGCAATTTTTTTGTTAAAGCAAAGTGCTTAAAAACAAAAGGAGGCAGCTGATGCTTACGGGAATTATTCAAATAGGTGAATATATATCTAAAAGGGATAATAGAGAAGTTCATCCACATGAAAAGGTAATTGAAAATCCCAATGGTAACGGCAAATATGAAAGCGTTCTTAAAGTACAATTTGAACGCAATGAACAGGCTGTTACATTTAAATGTATCGACTATGAAAAATTTTCAAAAGTAAGAATGTTTAAATATGCATATAAAAAAGGAAGTGCCAGGGGAGGCGACTACACACCCACATCAAAGTATACCGAGGCTTACAAGACATTAAATAAAATAAAAACATCTATAGGAAATATATTATCCGTATCCGGCAAAAGCGTTAACGGATACGGGTATTTTCATAAAATATCTGGACAAATGGATACACACCTTGAAAAAATAAAAACTGAGCTGGAGGCAAAAGCAAATAAAAAAAGTGAAGGATATATTGTAACGGTTACTTTGCTGGAAAATGGCAAGGAAAAATATGTTGGGGAGTTTGAAATAGTAAAGCAATACCTGGGCAGGATGGCTAATGAGCAATACTATATAAAATATGGGAAAACCTCAAAAGGAACCGGCACATGCTTTTATTGCCTTAGAAATACCGAAGTATTTGGGTTTGTCAACACTTTTAATTTTTATACATTAGATAAAGCCGGTTTTGTAGCCGGTGGATTCAATCAGGAGGATGCATGGAAAAACTATCCCGTATGCAGTAAATGTGCTCAATTACTTGAAGACGGCAAAAGGTATATAATGGAAAAGCTTACATCAAGGTTTTCTTCATTCACTTATTCTGTCATTCCCAGGATCACTTTTGGAGATTGCTATGATTTGGAAGACATGTTTGAAGCACTTGAGTACGAAGAAAATAAAAAATTTTCTTTAAAATCGGGAGACAGCCTTTTAAAGAGTGAAAAAGATTTTTTAAGCATTATGAAGGAAAGCGGCAACAATATAAACTACAATATAATGATTTTCAACGAAGACAAGGCTTCATTCAAAATACTTCTTTACATAGAAGATATTATACCGAGCAAGTTGAAAAATATATTCAGGATAAAGGATAAGGTGGACTCCATAGATTTATTTAAAAATCTTCCCGGAAAAGACAACACACTTTATGATTTGAGGTTTGGGTTTGACAAAATAAGATTTTTTTTCCCCAATAATAAGGTGGAGGGTAATTTTGACAAGAGTTTCCTTGAAATGCTGGACAGTATTTTTTCGTATAAGACTATAAGCTATAAATTTATTCTAAATAGAATGGCAAGTAAAATCAGAGCGATTTTTTCAAGGGAAGAATATTATGATACCGCTGTTCTGAAGGCGGCCATGATTATAGCGTTTATAACTAAAATGGGTTTATTTAAAGATAAGAAAGAAGGGAGGGAAGGAATAATGCCTGAAAAAACAGAAAAGAGCATAAAGTACATTGAATTTTTGGAAGCCGAACAGCATAAGCCAATGTTTGACGCAGACTATAAAAAGGCCGTATTTTTAACAGGTGTACTTACAAAGAAGCTTTTAAATATCCAGTATGCAAGCGGAGGCAGCCAGCCTTTCTATAGCAGACTTAACGGACTGAAGCTTGATTCAAAACATATCCGCAGGATATTTGCCGAGGCTTTTAATAAGCTTACCGAGTACAATGAAAATTATTACTATACTCTGGAAGAACTGATCGGGGAATACATGCTTGGAGAAAACTCAGATACCATGTCCAATGATGAAATAAGCTTTTACTTTGTTCTTGGGATGGTGATGGCTGGTAAATTTAAAGAAAGCAAAGAAGATAAGGAGGGTGTTTAAATGATAAAAAACAGGCAGGAAATTCTATTTATATATGATGTTACCGACGCAAATCCAAATGGAGATCCGTTAGACGGTAATAAGCCCCGTATTGACGAAGAAACGAGTATAAATATTGTAACCGATGTTCGGCTTAAAAGAACTATCCGTGACTACCTTTGTGACTATTTGGGATATGACGGGACGAATAAGAAGGATATATTCGTAAGAGAGCTAAGAGGCGAGAGTTCAGGATTGCAGGATGCAAAAAAGCGTGCACTGGACTTTCTTGATTCATCTATTGAGGATAGTGAGGAATGTAAAAAAATTATTGATAATGTAATCAATAAGATTAAAATTAAGAAGGACAGTTTTTTTGCGGTTAAGAAAAATGTTAACAACAGCATATTAGATGAATGTATTGATGTCAGGTTATTTGGTGCTACAATACCCTTTGAGTTAAAAAAGGAAGTATTTGAAGATTCAAAAAAGGAAATAAAAGATTCCATTACCTTTACAGGACCTGTGCAATTCAACATGGGGCGCTCTTTGAACAAAGTTAATATAATGCATATTAAAGGCACCGGAGCATTTGCTTCAAAGGAGGGCAAGGATAATAAGACTTTCAGGGAAGAGTATGTAGTTCCCTATTCTTTAATTGCCTTCCACGGCATTGTAAATGAAAATGCGGCTAAAAATACAAAGCTTGCCGATGAAGATGTTTCTTTGATGGAAGAGGCTATGTGGAATGGGACTAAAAACCTTATTACACGTTCAAAAATGGGACATATGCCAAGACTGCTGGTCAGGGTCAAGTACAAGGAGGAAAGTAATTTCTTTATAGGTGATTTGCAAAAGAAAGTAAAAATGTACTTTAAAAAGAATGAAGAGAAGATAAGGGGATTAGAAGATTTTTCACTTGAAATAAAGGAACTGATTTCCGAGCTTGCCCAAAACAAAAATAAAATTCATAAGATTAAATATATTTGCGATAAAAACCTTAACCTGACAATGGATGGTAAAGAGATTTCATTTGAAAGCGTTGGATTACCTTTTGAGCAGAAATTATTATAAGTAGGTGGGAAGATGACACAAAAGTATATTGTTTTTGATATATGGTCTTTTTACGGGCACTTTAAAAAACCCTATACAACCACATCACCCCTGACTTACTCCATCCCGACAAGAACTGCCCTTATAGGTATGGTCGCAGCAATTCTGGGGCTGGAAAAAGGCAGTTACGCCGGTATGTTTAACAGGGATGAAGCATGTTTAGGCTTATCCATTATTAATCCTGTAAAAAAAGTCAGGATAAGCGAGAACTTCATAAACACCAAATTATCCATGATTAAAATACATGAAAGGACACAAATTAAAATAGAATTTCTAAAAGATCCCAGGTACAGGGTTTATTTTAAACATTTGGATACAAAAATACATGAAGGTTTAAAATCATTGCTAGAGAAACACCGGTGTGTTTATACGCCATGTATGGGATTGAGTGAAAATATAGCGAATTTTGATTTCATTGGTGAATTTGATGGAAAAACAGTAGTAGACAACAAGGATTGGATACATATAAAAAGTGTAATACCTGCCTCTATGCTGCGAAAAGATATAATAGAATTTGAAAATGACAAGGAATACTTTACGGAGAAAATACCTGTAGTTATGGATAATGAACGTAATGTAAAGGAGTATGGGGAAGTGATGTTTGAAAGGACCGGAAAAAGTATAAAAACCAGCGTGGGTAATTTTGTAGCTTTAAATAATATTGATGAAAATATTGTAATGATTTAGTAAGGAGGGGCTCATGCTTTATTCTCATCCGGATAAGCTTTTACACAAGCACCTAAATAATGTTTTTAAAATTGGAGATGAATTGTTAAAGAGGAAGTATATAAATTTTAAAAATTATGACATAAAAGATATACAACTGCTGAACAAGTCAAATCTTTTGTATCATGATTTAGGCAAAGCAACAAAATACTTCCAGGATTATTTGTATGAGGCAGAAAATAAAATATGGAGAAATTCAACATGCAACAATGAGTTAAAAAATCATGGTCTGCTGTCAGGGGTATTATCTTTTATAATATTATTATATACATCGGGTAAATTACATTTAGGTTTTTTAAGTTATATGATAGTATCCAGGCACCACACGTCAATGCAAAACTACAATGACTATTTTTCCGGCATATCCGAAAAGAGCAGCAAACACTTGCTAAAACAGTTTGAGAGCATTGATAAGTGTGAATTTCAAGCACTTTTAGATGATATTGATATAGATTTTAATTTTAAAAAATACAGTGTCAATGATTTTCAAAGTGATGTGGAGTGCATTGGAAGTTTAAAGCTTAAAAAAACCCTAAAACAAACTTTACATAATCCTGAAACTTTTCTTTTATTGAATTTTTTATTTTCGCTTCTTGTATTTTCGGACAAGCTGGAAGCCATTTGTCATGGAAAAGAATTAGCTTTTGAAGATTATCTGGAGGATATTTTTTCAAGGGGAGATATACCTTCACACCTTGTGGATGAGTATAAAAAAACCTTAAAGCCTAAAAATAAAGAAATAGCATGTCTTAGAGAACAAATTTTCAATGATGTCCAGGGAGGTGTATCATGTCTTGACCTTGACAAAAAAATCCTTTCAGTTAACCTTCCCACAGGCTCAGGTAAAACTCTTACAGTGCTAAAGGCAGCATTAAGCTTAAGAGAGAGGTTAAAAATGGAAAAAGGATATAATCCCCGGATAATATATGTATTGCCGTTTACATCGGTTATTGATCAAAACCATACTGTTTTTAAGGATGTTATAAAAAGCGAAGAGAGCGGTATACTGCTAAAACACCATTACATGTCTGAAAAAGTTTATAAATACGAAAATGTTGAGGCCAAAATGGAAGAGTATGATGAGAATTTAGGGGAGCATCTGGTGGAGTCCTGGGACTCTGAAATAGTAGTAAGTACTTTTGTTCAGCTTTTGCACTCTGTTTTTACAAACAGAAACAGTAAATTAAAAAAATTCCACAACATGGCAGGCTCCATAATTATACTGGATGAGGTGCAGAATATTCCTTATAAGTATTGGGAGCTTGTGAAGAATATTTTTAATTCTATTGCGGAATATCTTAACTGCTATTTTATATTTATGACAGCGACTATGCCGCTGATATTTTCAGAAGAAGAAAAAGAAATTTTGGAACTGGCCCAAAACAAAGAAATATATTTTAAAAAGTTTGACAGGATAAAAATAAATACCGGGCTTATCGAATCCCCAATGGTATTGGATGAATTCAAGCTTTTTATTTCAGGTGAAATAAGCAGGTATAAGGACGGCAGCTTTTTAATCGTAGCAAATACAATTAAAAGCTCTATAAGTATATATAATCATATTTGTGAAAAGTTTAAAGACGAGTGGGAGGTCTTTTACCTGTCAACTAATATAATCCCTGCAGAGAGGGTTGCAAGGATTAACTTAATAAAGGAAGGTAATAAAAGAAAAATTATTGTTTCAACACAGATGATAGAAGCAGGTGTCGATATAGATATTGACAGGGTATACAGGGATTTTGGACCAATGGACAGTATTATCCAGACTGCAGGAAGATGTAAAAGGGAGGGCGGCGGTAAAAAAGGAACTGTTACGCTTGTAAAGCTCATAGATGAGAACAACAGTGACAAACCTTATTCGGAGTATGTTTATGATAGGCTTTTGCTTGAGAAATCAATGAATGTCTTAAAGAATAGAAGTATTATTGATGAAAATGAAATATTTGATTTGGCAAAGGAATATTATGGGCATATTAAATCTTCTTCCGGGGATTCAAGTTATGATTTATATGAAGATATAAGGACTCTGAGGTACAAAAACGCTTTTGACCCGGCATCCAATAAAGACGCTTTTCAACTAATAGAACAGGAATTTAAGACCGCCGATGTTTTTATTGAATTAGACGATAAGGCTTGTAGTGTTTGGAAGCAGTATTGTGATATTATTGAAAGATATAAGGGTTTTGAAAGGAAAAGTGCTTTGAATAAAATCAGAAAGGATTTCTATGCATATGTTATTAGTGTTCCTGAAAAGGCTGTTTTAAAGCATTTGGATGTGGACGATGGATGTATAACATATGTTTCAAGGCACATGATTTCAAATGTTTATGATTTAAATACGGGTTTTATGAGGAATGAACTGGCAGATTATATTTGCTAACGGAGGTTAAGCTGTGGATTTACAAATACTTATGGTCAGGCTGGAGGGTAACAGGCTTGAAAGAAGAGATATCCCGAAGATTAGAGGATACATTGCCTCAAAATTCCCCCAGTATACCGAGCTTCACAATCATATGGAAAACGGCAGGTTTGTTTATAAATATCCTGTAATTCAATATAAGGTTATAGATAGAGTACCATGCATAATTGCAATCAATAAAGCAGCACACATTCTCATTGAAATTTTATTTCAAATCACTGAAATAGACATAAAGGACAAAATAATGGATGTTATGGAAAAAGGGTATTACGTAAAGACATATAATTTTTGTTTGCTGGAAAAATTAAGGGAATACAAGTTTATTACCCCATGGATGGCTTTGAACCAGAGCAATTTTGATAAATATGAAAAAGGAAGTGAAAACCAGAAAATTGAATTGCTTAAAAAAATTATTACAGGCAATATTCTTTCTATGGCAAAGAGCCTTGGATACAGGGTTGAGGAACAAATAAATGTTTTAACTAAATTGACTCCTGCATACGTAAAATTTAAAAACAAAAACATGATCGCTTTCAAGGGCAGTTTTTTGGCAAATTTTATGCTGCCGGATTATATAGGCCTTGGTAAATCGGTTTCTAGGGGATTTGGAACTATTTGTGCGTCAAAGGGCATTTCTTATATGTGACCGCATATCAATATTTAAGAAAATCCCCGTTTTAACAACGTTATGTGATTTTCCTGATGGCAGTATAAAAAAACATGGAAGTTCAAAAATTATAATTTATTGATATATAACCATACCTTATGGTATGCTAATAAAAGTTGATATTATGGTATATAAGGAGAAATTGAGTGGGAAAAACCGGTGAAATATTAAAGAAAAATGGTATACGTCCCTTTAAGGCTCTGGGACAGAATTTTCTGACTGATGAAAAGGTGGCAAAGGGCATAATAGATTCGGCGGAGGTTGAAAGTGATGAGCTTGTTGTAGAAATTGGACCCGGTACGGGAAGCCTGACCTTGAAAATATTGGAAAGGACACAAAAACTTTTAGCCATAGAGATTGACCGGCGTTTTATTCATTTATTAAAAAGACAGCTTGAAGGACATATTGACGCTAAAGTCATAAATGATGATTTTCTTAAAATAAGCCTGGAAGATGAAATAAGCAGGCTTTATGGAAATACTATAGGAAAATATAAGGTTTTAGCGAATTTGCCTTATTATATAACCACTCCTGTAATTATGAAGCTTTTAGAACAGGAATCAAAAATGGAGCTTATGGTGATAATGGTTCAGAAGGAAGTGGGTGAAAGGATACTGGCAAATCCGGGTACCAGGGATTATGGAGCTCTTTCGGTAGCAGTCAGGTACTATGCTTCACCTCAAAAAATAATGGATGTTTCGCCTAACTGCTTTATACCCAGGCCTTCAGTTTATTCTTCCGTTATAAAGCTTAAAAGGAATGCTTCCAATCCTTATGAAATACTTGATAGGGAAATTTTCTTTAAGACCGTCAAAGCGGCATTTGGACAAAGAAGAAAAAAGCTTGCAAATGCATTATTTAATTCAGGTTTTTTCAATCTGCAAAAAGACGAAATAAATAAAATAATGGGCATACTTGGCCTGGAGGCGAATATAAGGGGCGAAATGCTTGGGTTTGAACAATTTGTAGAATTGTCCAATCAGATAGGCAGTTGTCAATAATAATTTTGGTCATCTATTTTAAAAAAGCCCCGCAAATATATGAAATGTCTATGTATGTGGTTTTTTCTCAGGGAAATTATGCAGTGATAATAATATAGTATAAAAAAGGCTGCCGGATTTCCGGGCGGTTTTTTTTGAAATATTATGTATTCATAAAACATATAATATATGGTAAATGTAAAACAGGGGGTTTTTTTATGAGTACGTCGGTTAATTTTGAGAGAAGGTTTTTAATATTTGATTTGGAGGATGACGGGTTTGGTACATTGAAAAAACCATCTGGATATGTCAGGATAGAAGTAAGAGATTCCGATGGTAAATTGGATATGTTTGTAAAAAACTTAAAAGATAATGACGGAGATTATTATATGCTGTACCTGTTATGTGAATACAATGATGAGGTTAAAGGAGTTCATGCAGGTAATTTTAAACCTTCAAACGGCAATGCTAATTTGAAGTGGATATTTAACCCACTGAATGTAGGGGAATCAGGAAAAGACTTAAATAGCTTTGACACAGCATTGGTAGTTGCTCATAAAAAGAGTCCGGAAAATAACAGATACCCTCTGGTTGCCTGCAAAAACAAATCATTTGATTGGAAAAGTTTTTTTAATAAGGAAAAGGAAAAAAACGGGGAGGATATAGAAAAAGCTCCCGAGCCTGCCGAAGATTTTTCAGGACATGAACAAGAAAAAAATTTAGCCGCTTCAAAAGATGAAAAACCGGAGGAAGCTTTTGAAAAAGAAGATGCTCCCGAAGAGGAGGAGCCTATGGGCATGGATATTATTTTGAAGCCGGAGGAAGGCAAGGATGATTTAAATACGGAAGAATTTGTGGAAGAAAATATTTATAGTGCAGATGGTGAAGAGAATAATAATACAGATATTGAAAAAAACATTGAAAAAAAGGATTATAGTGATATAGAGGATAAGGATTATGAAGATTTAGATACTGAAGGCAAATGTATTTATGGAGATGATGAAACCTGTCAAAAGGAAGAGGATGAAGAAGTTAATCCGTGTGAAGATTGTTATGAAAAGAAAACTGTCCTAAAACAGGCTGTTCCGTCAGATGGACCTGCCGATATTGATAAATTGGTTATTTTATTTGACAGGCATTTTGAAAGAGTAAATCCATTCGAAAGTAGAAGAAGTGATTATACATGGTGGAAGGTCAATAATCCTGTATATTTAAATGACCTTTTATATCAGTGTGATATAAAAGCACCGCTGCTTTTCAACCCTTCGGTTATGAGGGCCCACTACCGTTACAGATACCTTATAGCAGGGCTTTATAAGGATGTAAAGGGTAAAAGGACATATCTTGCGTGTGGTATCCCTGGAAATCCAAGAAGAGATAGAAGCCCTTTTGGAAGCTTGTGTAAATTTGTTGTCGAAGGACGCAGAAATAAAAGGTCATTGGTTTTGGGTTACTGGCTTGTGTATATAGACCCCCTGACAGGAGGACCTTTAAAAATAATTGACAGCTGAAAATCCGGTTATTATAATATCCATATGGAATGTCTTTAATTCTTTCAATATGATTTTTGAAACACACAAAGTATATGGTGAATTTCAAAAATCATATTGTATGGAATTATTACGTTATGTTACATATGGTAAAAAACAATGTTTTTTTTGGTGAAATATAGTATAATATATACAATGGGGTCGAGGAATATCTTAATAGTTGTATTTGGAATCAACTACAAAAGCAAAAAGGGGCTGGTTTTGTGGCTGAAAGGAACAAAGTTGAAATTCGCATAGCCGGTAAGGATTACAAGCTGGTTGGAGTAGAGGCGGATGAGTATATTCAGCGCATTGGTCTTTATGTAGATAAGAAGATGAATGAAATATTAAAACAAAATTCAAAGCTTAGTACATCAATGGCTGCTGTTTTGACTGCTCTCAATGTAGCAGATGATTTTGTAAAAACAAAGGAAAGAGAAAAAGATTTTAAAAAACAGTATTCGGCTGCATGTGAAAAGATAAAAGTTCTTCAAGAAGAAAAGGTCAAGCTTGCCGGGGAAAAGGAAAAAATGGCAAAGCAAAATACCGAATTGCAGTTGGAGCTTGCAAAAAGGGAAGCTGAACTAAGAGAAGTACGTAAAACGTTGGAAAAGTCAAGCAGGACAAAGGTCTAAAATGCATTATGGATTAATGGTTAATTGCAATTAGTTTATTTACTAAGATGTAAAGATATAATGGTCCGGTTGTGAAGGCAATAAAAGTATGGGAAATCAATTATTAATAAGGGTAAAGCTTATAATAGAAACTTAGAGTGCTTTTCAACAAAGAATTAAAGCGCTTTTTTGATATCTGAAAGGTGAGACATGAAGGTAATATTTATATTTATTGACGGGTTTGGTATAGGAAAAAGGGATTCAAAAGTGAATCCGGTTTTTAAAGCAAATGTTCCCATACTAAAAAACCTGATTATGGATAAATCAATTCCTACCGACCCATGCCTTGGTGTAAAGGGTCTTCCACAGAGTGCTACAGGACAGACATCAATATTTACAGGTTTTAATGCTCCCAGGATATTGGACAGGCATTTGAGTGGACAGCCTACTGTTACTCTTAGGAATTTGATTAAAAAGGAAAATATAGTTAAACAATTAAAAAAACGGAATCTTAAGTTCACTAATGCAAATGTATATAGAAGTACATACCTTGCAAAAATGCTGGATTTATCAGATAAAAGATACAGGCCATCTGTGACATCGGTAATGTGTATGGCTGAAAATGTACCTTTCAGGACAGTTGAAGATTATAAAAACAATAAGGGAATATATCATGATATAACCGGTAAGATACTGGCAGAAACAGTTAATGGGGTTAAAACCGTTACTCCCGAAAAATCGGCAGAAAATCTATTTATAATAAGCCGAAATTATGATTTTACCCTTTATGAGCACTTTATGACGGATATTATAGGGCATAAAGCAGATATGTCAATGGCAGTATGCCTGTTGGAAATCCTTGAAGCTTTTTTCCGACGGCTTTTTGACCTGTGTAATTTAAAACAGGATATAATTTTTATAACAAGTGACCATGGTAATATTGAAGATATTTCAGTAAAGACCCATACCATGAACCCCGGTGCCAACCGTAATTATTGGAGAGAATGTTGATAAAGGCATTAAGAACGGCATAAAGGATATAACCCATATTATGCCGGCAGTTGTAAAAATATTTGAAAACATTGAAACTAAGCTTTAAAAGGGAGGTTATATTTGAAATGAAGAAGGTTGATGTACACATTGAAATATGCAGAGAGGATGCAAAGCTTCCTGAGTATGCCAATCCAGGAGATGCGGGTATGGATATATATGCAGCAAAAGAAGTCCTCATAAAGCCCGGTCAAACATGTATTGTTCCTACCGGTTTAAAAATGGCAATACCGGAAGGATATGAGATGCAAATAAGGCCAAGAAGCGGCATATCATTCAAAACACCCCTCAGGTTATCCAATTCACCCGGAACAATAGACAGCGGATACAGGGATGAATTGGGTATAATTATGACAAATACTTCCTGTAATAAAATTGATGATAATAATCAATTGACTATAGATACTAAGGGAAATATTAATGGCAGCTATGTAATTAAAAAAGGGGACCGTATTGCACAAATGGTACTCCAGGAAGTTCCAAGAATAAATTTTCAGGTGGTAGATTCGGTTGAATGCATCGGGGTTGACAGGGGAGGAGGTTTCGGTTCAACGGGGGTGTAAAAACATTGCACAGACGGTTAGTTTTGCATGTGCAAGACCGGGACTTTCTTGAAAGAAAGCTGGGAGTTAAAGGCAGATTACAAATTTTAAAATGATGTTTTTATAAGTGACTATAGTCCGGTGTATGTGGATTTGTATGAAAAATTGATGTACAAATTGTCCAATTTGTAACATTAATTTTACAATTATTCTGTTTGTATTGCACGAAAAACCAAAATATTGTATTATTATTAATATAAGATTAATAATTGGTTAAACTACGATTAAGTAATCTTATTAATAATAAAATAGCGGAAGGGGTTTTTCCATGCTCTTGAGAAATTGCGCAGGTGGTTTGGTTTTTTGGGATGATAAGGTGTTCCTCCTTAAGAATGAGAAGGAGGAATGGGTGTTCCCCAAAGGGGTAATAAGGAACGGGGAACTTTCATGGGAGGTAGCTGTCAAACGAGTTGAGGAAGAAACAGGAATTTCTGCAAAGATCATTTCTACAGCAGGACGTACGAATTACGAATTCTTTTCAGTTACACGCCAAAAGCCAGTTTGTAATAAAATCACATGGTATATAATGTCGCCACTCAATGGGGATTTTAATGTAAATCAAGAGGAAAACTTTATAGATGGAGGATACTTCAATTTAGAAAAAGCAATGCAGCTTGTCACTCACAGCCAGGACAGGGCATTGCTTAATTTGTCGTACAGGACATTTAAGGAACTGGCAACACCGCAGGCAGTATAAAACTATCAAATTTAAAAGCTGAATCCTTAAGATTGTCATTTCAATATATTCAGGGAATGACAATCTTTTTTTATTGAAGCTTACTTATGTTTTTGATATATTATTACTTAATCAGTAATATTGGAGCTTCGCAAAATATGATTGAACGCTACAGGACAATACCAAAGGAATCACAGGCTTTGTATGAAGATAAAAAATCCAGGTTTATAGCTTCGGTAAAGCCTGTTTCTTCTGAGCTGCAGGCCCAGGATTTTGTAAAAGCCGTAAAAAGCCGATACCGGGATGCGTCACATAATGTATATGCATACATTATTCTTGACCGGCCTATGGTCCGGAAATTCAGTGACGACGGGGAACCTTCCGGTACTGCGGGTCTTCCGGTAATGGAGGTTATAAAAAGGCAGGAGTTATTCAATCTTGCACTGGTTATTACCAGGTATTTCGGAGGGACTTTGCTTGGAGCATCAGGATTGGTAAGAGCTTATGGCAAAAGTGCATCCCTGGCATTGGATTCGTCAGGAATTGTTGAAAAGATATTATGCTGGAAAGTTGAATTGAAAATTGAATACGGCTTACTGGGGAGAGTCCAAAATACATTGATTAATAGAGGATATAGGATAGAAGATACAATATATACACAGGATGTTTCTATTATAGCTTCTGTTCCGGTTTTCGAATTCGACGCATTTAAAAAGTGCATAATAGAAGCTGCAAACGGAAATGTACTGATTAAAAAGCATGAAAGCTCGTATAAGGATTTTTAAGTTTATCAACCCAGTTTTTATATGGCAGGGTATCAAAATAATTTTTAAATGTTTTTTTCATGCCTCGCAATGACAAACTAAAAACATACCTTTGTAAAAAATGAGGCCTTGATAATTGGATAGAATTCTTGACATATAATTTTGAGATAAAATTATAAAAATCTGATGAACATGACCTTTTACATGGATTTCTTTTATGCTATTATAATGGGAGAAGTTAACTTTTTAATTTAACTATTAACATGCAGCTTTAATATAAAAACAAATGAAAACAGGAGGATTTCCGGTATGGCAGGACATTCGAAATGGGCTAATATAAAGCATAAAAAAGAAAGAACGGATGCAAAGAAAGGCAAGGTTTTTACCAAAATAGGCAGGGAAATAGCTGTTGCAGTCAAACAGGGAGGAGCAGACCCTGAAAGTAATACAAAGCTCAAGGATGTAATAGCCAAGGCAAAGGCAGCCAATATGCCAAATGACAACATCAGCAGGTGCATAAAGAAGGCTTCGGGTGATGTTGATACAGACAATTTCGATGAAATTGTCTACGAGGGATATGGCCCTGAAGGAACTGCTTTCATAGTTGAGGCAATGACTGACAACAGGAACCGTACTGCTGCAGATGTGAGGCATTATTTCGATAAATTCGGGGGAAACCTTGGATCGAACGGATGCGTTTCATTCATGTTCAACAGGAAAGGCGTAATTGTCATAGAGAAAAATGACAGCATTGACGAGGACGAATTCATGCTTGAAGCCATTGAAGCTGGGGCTGAGGATGTAATTGTCGAGGAAGAATACATAGAAGTGCTCACCCAGCCCAATGATTTTTCAAATGTGAGAGAAAGCATGGAAAAATATAACCCTGAGTCGGCAGCAATTGAATACGTACCCACCACATATTCAAAAATAAGTGATGAGAAATACACAGCGCTCATGGAAAAGCTCATAGACCACCTTGAAGACCTGGATGACGTGCAGAACGTATACCACAACTGGGAGCATGAGTAAAAGCAGTATTTAAGCTGGTTTGAAGGCTGTGACATTGTGTGGGCGATAATATAAGGAAAGCACATTTTGGAGGCAAAAAATGAATATTGTAATTCGGAAATTAACGCCTGATTTAGTAGAAGATTATTTATGGTTTTTTGATAATGAAAAACATTCAGATAACATAGATGAACATAAATGTTATTGTGTTTGTTGGTGTAGTGATGATCATCGTACAGGTATGGACAGGATGTCATCTGCCAAAAAGAGGAGAAACCTTGCTGCACAATACGTTAATAATCGGATAATACAGGGTTATCTGGCATATCACAATGGCAAGGTAATAGGATGGTGCAATGCTAATAATAAATCAGAGTGCTTTAATTGTATAAGTTGGTTAAAATTTATGAGCCAGGTAAATAAAACACAATCTTCAGAAGACACAAAAGTTAAAGCTGTTTTTTGTTTTACTATTGCACCAAGTATGAGAAGAAAAGGAGTTGCAACGCAATTATTAGAACGTGTCTGTAAAGATGCTGTAAAAGATGGTTTCAGTTTTGTTGAATCATATCCCCAAAAAAGGTTAAAACAAATTGACGATTTTGAAGGGCCTTTGGCAATGTATAAAAAATGTGGTTTTTTTGTTCATGAAGAACTGGATAATATTTTCGTTATGAGAAAGCAATTATGATATTTTCTATTCGATGCTATTGGATAATAGTGTCAAGTCTTCCCGTGATTCTTCAAGTTGTTTAAGTGACGGGGAAAAGCCGCTTTCACTAAAAATAATGTAAAATATTTTATTCATTTTTGTAAGTTTACTTGAATCCACAACTTTTTTTTCCAGTTGGTAAAACACCTTTTCATCAACCGGACGATTCCAATATTTGCATTCACCAAATAGAAAATTTACATTTTCGTTATCCATGGCGGCAATATCAATTTCCATATTACCATCCCAATATGAACCTATTTTGTTAAATCGTAAAGGCAATTCACACCCAACGTTCTTATTCCACAAAGTCTGCCTGCACACTTGTTCATAAATCAGTGCAACATGGTTGTCAATAAAGTTTTTATTAAGCTTATCAACTACATACTGTGTGTTTTCAATCTCAAGTTCACTTTTATATGGAAATACAAACTTAAACCAGAAGTTTATAAACATATCTTTAATAAAGTAAAGTCCTTTTCTGCTCTTTTCCGGCATTTTTTCTGTAATTGGAATTTTCTTTTCTATAATTTCAAGGTCTATCAATGTTTTCAAATAAGGTGTTATTTTTGTATTGGGAATCTCAAGTACAGAGGAAATTTTTCCGATTTTATGGTTACCCATTGCTATAACCTTTAAGATGGAAAAATAGCTGACAAGCTCTTTAATTTCTTTTTCCAACAGGAATACAGGTTCTTCGTATAAGTAACTTTCTTTATTCAGGATATTATTTTCTATATCATTGATAATGTCGTTATTGGTATCAAAAATCTCAATGTACTTGGGCACACCACCAGTAACAGAATAAATATTCAGCAGTTGTTTAAAGCTTTTGTTACGGAAAAATAATGTAAACTCATTGAAGTTTAAGGGAGCAAGCTTGATCTGCCCTGTTCTCCGGCCATACAATGGACTTGAATAGGACAAAACTTCACTTACCATCATACTTATTAAAGAACCACATATTATAACCATTATGTTTTGTGTTGACAGCTTCTCATCCCAAATCCGCTGAAATATAGAAGAGAAAGCTTTGTTTGAGTTTAACAAGTATTGGAACTCATCCAATACAACAATCTTTTTATAATCCGTTTTATGTTTTTCAATTATTTCAAATATGCTATCCCACTTGTCAAAACGAGCATTGCTTAGATAAGGCTGCCCTGTATATCGGGATACTGAATTTGCCAGTCTTTTCATATTAGCCTGTTCCAGTTCTTCAGTAGCCAGAAAATATAATGAGTCCTTGTTCTTGATAAATTCCTTTATCAAAGTTGTTTTACCAACCCTTCTTCTACCGTAAATAACAATAAAGGAGCTTCCGGGCTTTTTATATTCCTTTTCCAGGAACATGAGCTCTTTCTTTCTACCAACAAATCTATTCATTGCTTATCACCAGGCTCATTATATAATACATTTTAGTATAATTCAAATTATATTAAAATATTTCCAATGATATTCATTTAAAAACATAAAAATCATATTTTAAACCATGCAAATATTTTTGCAGATATGTACTATAATACAATTTATAAAAGTATACATAGCAAGAACAATAGAGGTCGAAGATACTGCATTCCATACTCTTTGATAATTTTATTTAAATCGGACTGTGCATAAAAACAGATTACAAATCCTATGGTCTGTTAAATAGATGTAAGTAATATATTTGATTGGAGGATATTTATGCTAAAACAATCCTTATACTCAATAATAATAATGTTAAGATATGCCAGACGCCCAACCTTATGTCATCTCCTTATAATAACAGTATCGGTACAACTTGATTGCTTGATATATTCAGATACTATATTTAATGCTCTTTTTGATAATACAGATCCATTTAGAATTAAATCTGCTCTCCATTTTGAAGGTTCTACATATTCATCATGTCTATAACGCACCATATCCAAATAAACATTTGCAATTTCGTCAAATGGTAAACCCCATTCCATATTACGTTTTAATCGTCTCACAATTCTTTCATCGCATTTGCAGTCAATAAATATTTTCAAATCAAGCTTATCATAAATTTCTTTATCCCATAATGTAAGTAATCCTTCTACTATTACAACATCATACATATTGCTTTCAATAGCTTTATTTAAATCCAATTTTAACTTCGGCAAATCCATAGTAAGCGGATGATTATCATCTACATACATAATACCGGTAATTGGAGCCTCAGAATAAGGACGATCCTCCTCCTTCTTAAAATATGAGTCCATATGGATTACATTCAACTTCAGATCAATAATTGACTTTCTAAGTTTATTACAAAAAGTGGTTTTCCCACTAGCACTTCCTCCAGCAATTCCTACTACAAATGTTTTTTTCATAATTAATTTTCCTCTCAATAATTAGTAATACTACTAGATAGGAAATTGGTTTTCCATATCTAAAATATAACATCCCATTTTTACCATGTCAACAACCTTTTAATTAGCATAAATTACAACATATACAAGTTTAGAAATGATTTTATATATTGATAAATATAATGGAATAATACCCATCAAATTTCTATAAAACCATAACAAATACAGTAGATTTATGGCAGCGTCAACCGGCATTGGCTGTTAACTGAATCTACAGCCCAGATACTTGGATATTATATCAATATACTTTAAATATAACATCTTTACATTTTTTATGGAATTATATACTATCTTATCATCAATTTTCTCATATTCATGAATTAATATATTTCTTAGACCTGTAGAAGGAGCTATTTTTAATGCAAAATCCATATTTACAACATTGTTTTCTGCCAAGTCGATAAAAGAATTATAATAGTCCTTGGAAGGACTCCTGTCTATCTTTTTGAGAATCATGTTATTTATATCTGTAGCACTCTCAACTATCAACTGTATCTCTCTCTCAACAGACCTTTTTACCATAATATTTTTATTATAAGTTTCAAGGGTAAGGGTTTCGGTAAGCTGGTTGAACTCCTTATAATATTCAATTAATATACCTAGTACCTTGCGTCATCTAAAAGTATTGTTTTGCAACGGTCTGATTTTCGCAATACTTCGTTGTCGTCAATCGGAATCCGGCACTTACTTATTAAGTC
>JANQLN010000043.1 GCA_028280575.1 Clostridia bacterium | reverse complement strand
CCGTCCGCCAGCTCCAGATAAATAGCAGCTTCCAGGTTAATACTTGGAAGCTGCTATTTATTATTATCGTCAAGCAACATGCCTTTTATTTTTTTCCTTTGCTTTTTTAGTTTTGACTCTTTTCTTATTTTTGTAAACTTGCTGCTCGATTTTATGCTTTTATAAAATAGACATTACGAATTCAGGAATTTCTATTCCTCGTTTAGATGTCTTATTTTTAGGGTCTTTTTCAAATATGCCTTTATTGGAAAGGTATTGTGAAGCCTTATCTATTTTTATAGTATTATTATCAAAATCAACATCATCCCAGGTAAGGCGCATTAACTCACCATGCCTGAATTGCTATGTTTGCATATATGACTAATAACTTAGCATAATATAAATGAATTTACAAAAGACATGCACATTTGTTTGAAAAGATGAGTATCTAGTGGGAGAGATAAATATGACACAAAGGCAAAAGATGTTAAAGTCATTAAGCGAACAAGTTATACCATTATTAATTAAAAATAGTTTTTATGGAAAATTTCCACATTATTATCGAAAAGCAGATAATAGAATAGAAATGCTTGTATTTATGACTTATAAGTATGGAGGAGCGTTTAATATTGAAATCTCAACAATATTCCCTGGTTGTGAAAAGGAATTATCTAATTATTACACCCAGGAATTTCAGACACTTGATGATGTAACAGTATATTCAACTAACAAAAGATATAGATTAGAAGGGATGTTCGATGGGTGGTTTTATTATACTGATGTTTATAAATCCAAAGAACCCCTTACAATATTTAAAACATTTGATTATTATGAATCAGTAGGTGAGCAAAAAAGTAAAAACTTTATCCCCAATGAAAAACAAGTTTTAGTGCAAAAAGCTGATGATTACTTGTATTCTAAGATTTCAAGTGAGGTTAATCGACAAATGGAAAGTGCATATAATTGGTGGAATAAATACAGTACACCTAAAAAAATGAAGAGATACAAATATTAATGACAGTTTAAGACAAGGGGTGAGGTAGATGGGGAAGATTAAACCTGGAAAGTCATTGAAATATGAGAAGTATTTGACTGTTAAGATTCTGTATATGGAACCTGAAAGGAAAGGTATAAAATTTACACAGAGAATTGAAGCTGTAGCCGATGATGTAAAATGTCATGAGACTACGCTTAGAAAGTGGAATAATGAAATGTTAAACAAACTTGCTATTAAGCTTTTCGGCGTAGATGGGCTAAAACTGGACGTTTGAGGGGGCTTGACAAGTGTGCTAAAAAGTAGCTATTTATAAAAAATGCCATGTTATAATGGTATCATTGAAGTTTTGTAATTAAATAGCTAAAACATAAAAGTCCTGTTTAGTGGGCTTTTTATTTTGAGCCTATGCTATAAAAAAAAGATAAAATAAAAATATTAGCAGGATTAGTTATCTTCTTTGTAGAATTATGGAAAAAGAAAAGAGTTCAGGAATTTTACATTATATTAGGAGGCGATTATTAATGAAAAAAATTATAATGTTTATACTTTTAGGATTCTTTTGTTTTACTTCATGTGTTAGGCAAGTAAATATAACTGATAATGAAAAGAAGTATATATTATTACCTGAAGATATTGAATGTCTTATATTAAGTGATTATGAAATTAAAACTCTAAAAAATGGCAAAGAATATGTATTTACAAAATCAGAAAGCAAAAAAAATGGCTATTATTCAATGTATAGTACAATACTTACAAATGAAGCGGGTAAAGAGATTAAAATTAAAACAATTGCTAATGTTTTAATAAATAATGAAAAAGCAAAAAGTTTATATAAAAGTAGCATAAGAACATTAAAAGCTTCATATAAGTCTAGCATATATGATATTGATTTGAAGGCATTTGATGTTGACCAAGCTTTTTGGATTAACTCTGAGGATTTTTATTCTTTAACTCTAAGAAAAGGGAATTTTTTCTATGAAGTAAGTATTGAAGGCATAAAAGTTCAAGACAATAAGATAAACGAGAATATTAAATTAAAATTTAGACAATTGATAAAAACATTCAAAGAAATGTATTAAGTGAAACAGTATATTACCCCCCCATCTGAGATGGGGCGAATAGAATAAGCAGTAGTGTTGCCTAGAGTAAAAAGAAACTCCTATGATATAGGTTTCGCAGCCAATATCAAATCATAGGAGGTATCCGAAATGGATAATAAAAGTATAGCACATACGCGCTGGAATTGCACATATCACATTGTTTTTATTCCGAAATATCGGAGAAAAATAATGTGTGGAGAAACAAAGCGGGATATTAAGGATGAGTTAAACAAAGACATATGGCAAAAGGATAAAGAGTATATATAGGCAAACACTAAGTTTGATTTAGCCCTTGAGCAAATTATGAAAGCTGCTCCAGGAGCAGTAGAATTTGTGAGCCAGGTTTTGGATGCACGCTTTAAGTTGGGACTAATTGTAGAGAAAATGTATGATCAGGGATTTAATGATGGACTGTATTCAAGGAGTTGCAGGAAAGCTTTCTTGAGTAAGTAAAAAAGGATCTTTCATTTTTATATTTTACTTTTAAGGGGTATGGATTCTGAAAAAAATCAGAACCATACCCCTTATTATCAACTAATAAACTTCTAGTGGTGAAAACCACATAATTAACAATATTAGTCAAATATTTCATTTTTGATAAAATCCAAATGGTTGTTTGCAATAAACTCTATACATAAGGCCTTTCATCTATGCAATAAACTAAATGACCAGTATTTTCACCAAATCCTAATGACTTATAAAATTTTTCTTCACAATTTTCAACAATATAAGTATCTATAAAAGTAGCTCCCATTTTTCTTAATTCACTAATTAGCATTTTACCTATTTTTTGGCCAATACCAAAGTCATCTTTTTCTATTAAAGAACCATTTGAATATTTCAAATTATCGCCTTGCAATTCTAAATCTAAACAAAATTCCATAACAGCTGCTGATAATCCATCAAACATTGCACGTGCAATTCCAACTAGTTTATCATCCTGAAATGCACCAATTATCAAACTGCTATGCTTTAAAGGCTTTACAGCAATTTCCTTTCCAAATCCGACTTCACAAATATCATTCCTCACGTAAAAGTCCCATAATTGATCAGATGTAATATGAGGATTAATTAAAACACTAATCTCATTATATTTCATTATTTCACATCCTTATCCATACTCACCTAAATGAGGAAGTTTTTAGGTATATGCACACTGTATGGTTTCCTTATATTTATATAATCACATAAATGCCCTAATTGTGATTATATTCATAACATGGCTACTTTGTATTTACGATAAATATAGAACCCTCCCGGTGATAACCTAGCTTTTTATAGTATCCATCAACATCACTCATTACATATACTGTATGGTTTGGGAAGTCGGCACATACTCTTTCCATAAGCAGTCTTCCCATGCTGTTTCCACGATATGCTTTTTTCACCAGTAAATCATAAATATAAACGCCAAATCCATCATCATCTCTGCAGCGAGCATATCCGCACAGTTCATCGTCCTCATATGCTAAATAGGTTATGGAATTAGCCAGAGCAGTCTTGTACTTTTCAATTTCTGATTCACCCCAATAGCATTCCCATTCAGAACCTTCTCCCCGCAGCATATCAAATAAATATGCTTCATCAGCCCTTGAATAAGTTCTTATCTTCATATAACACCTCGTAATATATAAATAATCTACACTTTCCAGTTTATAACATTAAGTATTAACCTCCACATAATATAACACTTATTTGCATATTTGTAAACATTAATTAATCAAGTTTTATTAGTTCATGAAAATATTGCCTAAAGGACTTTATTGTTTTCATGTAACATTTTTTATTGTATAATTATACCACGATACAGTTAATATAAATATAACAAAAGACATTTTTCTTATTAAAAAAATGGAGGTTACATAGTGCTCAAATTTGAAAAGCTGATATCCGGAGGGATTATTACCAATTATTTTTGTTCATCGAAATGCAGGCATTGTGTATATGCCAGTTCGCCTGAGTGGCCAAAGGATTATATGAAGGCTGAAATGGTGGATGATATATTCCGGGTGCTTAGGGAATCAGGATGTAATTCAATACATATAGGTGGAGGGGAACCTTTTTTGAGGCCGGATAGCCTTTTTGAGATATTGAAAGAGGCTAAAAAGCACGGTATATATATAGAATATATTGAAACCAATGCTTCATGGTACAAGGATAAGGAGAAGACATGTGAATTGCTTGGGAAGCTTAGGCGCCATAATGTAAATACATTGCTGATTTCCATAGATCCGTTCCATAATGAGTTCATTCCATTTTATAAAGTAAAGGCCCTGGTAGAAGACTGCAGGAATAATGGTGTGGAAGTTTTTCCATGGCTTATGGAATTCTGGGGAGACCTAGAAGCTGCAGGGGATAGGAAAACACATAAGCTTGAAGAGTATGACAGGTTATTTGGAGTCGGCTATAAGCTGCAGCTTTTGAAAAGATACCAAATAAATATGAGGGGAAGGGCCCTGCAAACATATAAACCCTATATGAAAACTTATCCTTTATCTGAAATCCTTCAAGCTTCTTCGCCTTGCAGTGAATTAGCGGGAATCTACCACTTCCATATTGATCTGTACGGTAATTTTGTTCCGCAATCCTGTGCAGGATTGTCTCTTCATTATAAGGATTTGGCTAAAGGGGCATCACCTGAAAAATATCCTGTAATTCATGCTTTGCATTCAATGGGTATTAAAGGTCTGTTGGAACTTGCTGTTAGCAGATACGGATTTATACCAAAAGAAAATTATATTGGGAAATGTGATTTATGCTATGATATCCGAAGATATATGGTAGAGGATATGAAACTTGATTTGCCCGATTTAAAACCTGGGGGGCACTATATTCATATGTAGATTAAGCGGTAAATCCACCGCATATCTGCTTATTGATTTGTCAGGATAATTGGTGCATGCTTTAATAATTTCATTTTTTGCATTATAATGATATATATTGAACTTTATTAAAAATCATTGGTGATATTTAAATATATGCAAATACAAAAAACAAAAGCAAAACATAGTGAACTTAAAAAATATTGGGATACATATGTGATAATGTTGATGGCATCATTGACAGTCATTGTTCCTATAACTGTTTATGAAGATTTAATTGCCGTTTTTTTGTTATATTATATTGGCATATGCATTATTGTGCCTTTATTGGATTGTATTTTACTTAAAAGAATGAATTTGAGAGACTTTATCAATTTTATTGGTTTTGACAATAGAAATGTGAAAAAATCTTTATTTATTGGTATTGGACACGGATTATTATTCTTTACACTGACTGTTGCAGGATTTTATATCTTTAAGGATTTCTTTATGCAAAGTACAATAATTGAAAACGTTAAAGCATGGGGAGTCTCCAATGAAAGCAAATGGATTCTTTTTGTCATCATGGTTTTGTTTAACGGTATTATTGAAGAGATCTTCTGGAGGGGATATACGTATGGCAAATTAAGAAAACATACAAAGAAATGGTTAACCATAATTATTGTAACATTGTTTTATACATCATATCATTTAGCAACTGTATTATCGTTTTTTAAATTGAATTACTTAAGCATACAGGTAATATTTGCGGTATTTGCAGCAGGAATAGTATGGGGATGGATGAGGTTTAAATACAAAAATATATGGGCTTCAACAATCGGACATAGTTTTGCAACAATAGGGTATATGACAGTTTATTTGTTATTATAAATGAAAGAGTTTAGTTGCTCAATGGAGAATTTGGGAAAAACGGAAAATGCCCAAAAAAAGTCTTGACAGGACATGCATTTGTGTAGTAGAATATCTTTTAAAAAATTGGATATGAAAAGTGAGTGTATCTAATCTTTTAAAAGTGAGCGATACAAGGAGAGTTTCTCCTACACGCAAAGGTATAACGCCCTGCGGAGTCACAAAAATCAAAGTGGCTTCCGTGGGGTTTTTTTATATTCAAGGGAGTGATTATTTGAACATCATAACTGTAGAGCACCTGAATAAGATATTTAAGACCAAAGTAAAGAAAGAAGGATTTAGACAAAGTGTAAGATCAATCCTCAGGCCTCAATACAAAACTGTCAAAGCTGTCAGTGATATAGGATTTTCCGTGCAAAAAGGAGAGATGCTTGCATTTATCGGTCCCAACGGGGCAGGAAAATCTACAACGATAAAAATGCTTACCGGAATACTTTATCCTACTTCAGGTACAATTGATGTATTGGGCATGAATCCTGTGAACGACAGGATGAAGCTCTCATTCCGTATTGGAAGCGTATTCGGACAAAAGTCCCAGCTTTGGTTTCACCTTCCTCCGGGCGATAGTTTTAAACTGCTTGGATCAATTTTTGAAATTCCCGCTAGAGAGCTGCGAAAAAGAATTTCCTTTCTGAGGGAGCTTTTTGAGATTGAAGATTTGATGGATATTCCTGTAAGGAAGCTTTCTCTTGGTCAAAGAATAAGGTGTGAAATAGCCGGCTCTTTATTGCATAGACCTGATATCATATTCCTTGATGAGCCGACCATAGGACTGGATGTTGTTGTAAAGCAGAAAATCAGGGATCTTGTCAAGAGACTCAATAGAGAAGAAGATGTAACCATATTTCTGACCTCCCACGATGTAGGAGACATTGAGCAGCTATGCAAAAGAGCAATAATTATTAATAATGGAGAGATAGTACTTGACGAGTCCATTAAGAAAATAAAATACAACTACCTCAAGAAAAAAGTCATTGATGTCAAGTACAGTGAAAATATAGACTTGAAGCTTGATATACCGTCAATGACCATAGTGAAGGCAAAGGATTATTCTGCAAAAATTGAGGTGGACATTTCGTCAGGTACCATAGAAGAGGCCGTAGACAAGTTGATGAGGGTAGGAAGTGTTATGGATATTAACATATCCGACCAGCCACTGGAAGAGATAATTTCCGACATATACCAAGGACTCTGTAACCCGTAAATTCAAGGTTTACAGAGTCCAGGGGAGAGGAGGGATTTCATGGTAAAAATAAAAAAGTATTGGACGGTTTTTAAAATAAGCATACAAAACAGTCTGATATATACATCAAGCTTTGTTACGGGATTGATATTTTATGCATTCATTATTTTCATATTCATCAATCTTTGGAGAGTGATATACTTAAAAAAGGAATTGATTGCAGGATTCACTTACAATCAGGTTATCTGGTATTGTATAGTTACTGAATTGATAACCATATCGACAGGCGGGAATATATTCAGGACAATAAGCAACGATATTAAAAACGGTGCCATAGGTTATAACCTGAACAAGCCTTATAACTACATTTTTTATAATATCTCAAACAACATGGGTAATGTTGTAATCAGGCTTTTCTTCAATGCCATCATCGGGATTGCCATGGGATTTATATTTGTCGGCAGAATACAAGGATTTGATGTTATTTACCTGCCTTTGATGCTTATATGTATCATATCAGCTATTTTCCTTAATTTAATTCTTTTTTCTGCAGTGGGGTTGACTGCATTCTGGTTTGAGGAAAACTCAGCTTTTTTCTGGATAGTACAAAAAGTAATGTTCATGGGAGGGCTGTTCTTTCCACTGGATATGATGCCCGGCTGGATCAGGAATATTGCCCTTGTACTGCCTTTTTCATATGTTACCTATGCTCCTGCAAGGACAATTGTCAAATTCAATCCCAATGATTTTTCATGGATGTTTTTAATCCAGGTTACCTATATTCTTGTATTGTTGATTTTGAATATGCTTATATTCAGGAAAGGGGTGAAGGCTATAAATGTTAATGGAGGCTAGAAAATATCTCAGGCTGATCAAGGATTATTTCCTCTTGAATCTTTCCGCAGCAATGGAATACAGGGCAAGCTTCATAATACAGGTACTGGGAATGGCACTTAATAATGCATTCTTTTTGTTCTTCTGGTGGATAGTATTCAACAATACAGGCAATATTGGCAACTATTCTTTCAGGCATGTCATGACCATATGGGCAATTGCATCTTCAGCATTTGGAGCTGCTTTCATATTGTTTGGGAATACAAGGAATATCTCAAACCTGATAGTACAGGGTGAGCTGGACGTGTACCTTCTTCAACCTAAAAATGTGCTTATAAATGTTATATGCTCCAGGTCATCTGCAGCCTCATGGGGAGACCTGCTATATGGTTTTATTGTTTTCTTTGCGGTATATGGTTTCAATCCGGGCAAATTAATGTTATTCACACTTTTTGTTGTGTCAGGTGCCTTGTTTATAACAAGTATGCTTATAATTGCACATTCATTTACGTTCCGAATGGGAAATTCATCTAATATTGCCAATGCAGTACTGGAGTTTTTAATATCCTTCAGCATATACCCGGAGGATATATTCAAAGGATACATCAAATTTATCATATACTCTGTACTTCCGGCAGGCTTTATAACTTTTTTTCCTTTGAGGATTATGAATGAATTCAAACCTGTAATGCTTTTGGCGCTTTTATTGATAAACACAGCTTATTTCATAACTGCCTTTATAATATTTTACAGGGGGCTTAAAAAATACGAATCAGGAAATTTGATTACCACCAGGATGTAAGTTAGAATAATAATCAAGGGGATGGCTTTTCATAGGATACAATATCATCATTGGTTGTTGAGGTTATTTTGCAATTGGGAGGTATAATGAGAAAATCTGATTCGTCCCATTCGCCGTTTACAAGCCTTAACAGAATATTTGTATCTCCGCTGACTTCATCAAATTCCCATCCCCTTTTTTCCGCATCAGATTTTACTAGCTTCTTGTAATCGTCAAAATTACCTGTATGTGTATCTATATAAGTAAACTTTTTATAATTTTCGAGCCAGTTGCCCATTGTTTCCATTATATATTTTGCATTTTCAGCACCATATAATTCTACAAATTCATGATAAGATTTATTCATACCCAGTTGAGATGTCATGCTGTTATCAATATCGTTAGGATTTGTGTCCCTTTCCATCCATCCCGTTGACTTGAAATAGGTACCGGGATTATTATCAAAATATTCTCTGTATTTTTCCTTGGAACCCATTAGAAGGGTTATGCAGTCATGTGCACGGGGAACAATTACCGGAAGCTTTGCTTTAAGGCCCCTGATTCCATTATTGCATAATCCGTAACCCAGAAGTATTGCGTCATATTTTGTAGTATCTGTTTTATCTATTTGAGCCTGCAGTTTTTCCGACATGTTTTTTTCTCCAATGTCATGGAGGCCCTTTTCCATAAAATCTACATCAATTATGTTTTTTGATTGAGAGACACAAAAGCATACTTCCCTAAAAAGTATTTCGCATGCAATCAATTTATACCTTTTTCTGCCGGACAATTAAACCACCACCTCTATTGCTTGAATCATATAAAAACATGTTGATTGCTTTCCAGCTAACATTATAAGGTTTTTTTCTTTAATTGTATCATATAATAGAATTCGCTTCTTGTATTTTATTTAAATTTATTGTATTTAATAAAGTTAAAATATATCAATATACCAAAATACATTAATGGGAATAAATACATCTGGAAAAATAAAGATGAAAATTGGTGTTGACAAAACGTTATTGCTCGTGTAATATATATTATGCGTTTAAGGGAAGCAGTAAAAAATAGATTTTGCGTGAATATTCCCTGTTTGTTATATGATTGGCATGGAGGGGTTCCCGAGTGGCCAAAGGGGGCAGACTGTAAATCTGTTGGCTCAGCCTTCGATGGTTCGAATCCATCTCCCTCCACCATAGGAGGCAAACCATTTTTTTTAACATAGTTAGAAAGTAGGTTTGTCTTTTTTTGTATTTAAATACAGCATGTTTTATATGATGAAAAGTATTTATGTACAATTGTACATTATCGTAATCTGCTGCAGGGTGCGGGGCATTAGCTCGCTGTAGTGTAAATATGCAGAAGGACTGTGCACATACTCAAATGAACCTATACAATACTTCGCAAATTCCTTCTCCTATCCTTCAGCATATTCTCCGCTATGCTAATTAAGCAGCTTAAACTCTACGATAACGCAATATTTTTTCTGGGGGTATTAAATGCATGAAGAAAATTGAGATTAAAAAAGTGAGTCCGGGTAATTTATTTAAGGTAATGGTGTATTTTTTAGTCCTGCCTATGGCTATAATGCTGCTGGTTGGCATGGTAGTAGGGTTAATCGGTATTGTAACAGGCAATATGGGTATTATCTTTATGGCTGCTTTTCTGGGACTGGGTTATCCTTTGCTCTTCATAGTGATATATGGAGTAATGGCACTGCTCCAAACTCTTGTATATAACGTTCTTGCATCCAGATTCGGCGGATTGGAGATTACTGTGGATGAAGAGGATGTAAAATATTAAAAACCCATTGTGCCTATCTTTTCACAGGTGATATTTCTCTTTTCATCCTGCCGGTGTTTAAGACTTCTTCTATTTTAAATACACCCATTTTTCTTGCATAAAGAAAGCCGTCCCAGGCTGCCTGGGCAAGTCTGCCGTCTATTAAATAATCAGTTATCCACTCGTGGCAATACCTTGGGTCCTGTTGGGGAATTCCTGCTCCAATTTCTCTAAGCCATTGCTTATTGGCAACTTCGTGGGGACCTATAGGAGGAGTTATAATTATTGGTATGCCAAGGCCGCTATAAAAAGATATTTCCGATGGCTTCGACCATAAAAGATCTGTTGTGTGAAGTATGCTGGAAAATTCATCAAAATAGTTGCCGATAATATTATTGTAAACAATTTTAATATTGGGATGATTATAAAGAGAATGCTTTTTTAGCATGTTTATAAAGTAATTGTAAACATCCTCCCTCACACCTGCAACCAGATTTATTTTAATCCTGTCCTGCTTAATAAGTTCCTTAAGGCTTGATACGAGTTGTCCGGCAATTTCTGTCTGCGCTCCGGCTCCTCCCACAGCATATGTTATTGTAAGAGGTTTTTCAGGCATTACGGAAGGAATGGAAGTTCCCAGGTAGTGATAGGCTTCCTTTCCGTGTATTATTCTGAACCTATTGGACGGGTCAAGCCTTACCAGCCTTTCAGAAAGGTCTTTTTTTATTATATGCATTGATTTGTCTCCAATATTTTCCAGAGGCAGCGGGAAACCTGTAAGAAATATTCTGTCTGAGGGTACCCCATATTGGCGAAGCCTTCTCATTGCCCTGCCGCATGGAACCAAATATTTTATTCTGCTCTTTTCAGGTTTTTTTGCAACCCAGACCCTGTTTATATCCGAGTCGCATATAATACAATATACAGCTAAGTCTGTCATTTCTTCCACTGCTATTGCAGCGGAATAAAAGGAAGTTATAACAGGCAGATTTTCCTTGCTTAACTCATTGCATATTTCAAGTCCAAATCCCCTTTTAATCAGCGAATATAAAGACTTAACCTGAAGGGAAGGGCCTGACCTGTCCCTTTTAGGATAAAAAGGCGAGATGTTTTGCAGTCTATCCAGGATATTAAATAAATAGGGACCTATGATTGGCATTTTTTTAGTTCTCGACAATGCTTCATATGAGTTTCTAAACAGCTTCCAAAGCCGCTGTTCTTTAGAAGAAGATACGCTATCTTCACCAAACAGGAAAATTTTCTTGTATGCAAGATGCCTCAAAGGATATGTTGCCCTTTGATGACCCAGGCCCATATTGGCTGAAACAACCCAGGAATAATTAATATCCAATTTTATGCCCCCTATACATCTAATAAATATAAATATTATATATATTATATGTATTAGATTGATTATTGTAAACAGCAAAACTTGACAGGGCAACGAAAAAATGCTGTCATGCCTGTCTTGCAAGAATTGGGAACAGAAAATATCCGTTTTTTAATTTAAGGATATTTTTCCTTATTTAAGTGCCTATAAACTTTGAATATAAATTCAATGGCTCTTTAATATTTTTTTTATCAATGCGGCCAGATAGAACATAAGGACACTTATAAGGCATACTGACATGATTATAACTGAGTGCTCCATAAATTTTAGTGTGCCGTTCTTATATGCCATATTTAAAAAAGGTATTCCCACTGTGACAATAAAATACCAGAATACGGGGATTATGCATGTATAAGCCAGGCTGGCAGACAATTTTAAACTGCTGTTTTTATCGGCTATGGGTTTAAAACGGGTGAGTACTTTTCTAAAAGTATTATACAGTACAATAACTGAAATGAGATATATAATAGTGCCCCCAAACATGTGGACTCTTTCCGGTGTTATCCATCCGTTGTAAATATCAGCTTCATACAGGTATATGGAAGAAATAATCCTGAGTCCGTTTATGCCTATAGTGAAAAGATAGGATAATAAAAGAGAGGCGGGCATCCATAAAAATTTGCTCCTTGTTTTGCTGAAATAGTGGATAAAAGAAAAAAACAATGTGGAGAAGGATATTATGAGGAAATTAATACCCGAACAGGATGAATTGATAATAATTCGGAAGTCATGGTTTATAAAGCCGGCATCCTGTATTTTTTGAAAAGGGGTTCCACTTAGAAATCCTGTCCACCGGCTTGTTGGTGATAGAATCCAGTTGAGAGCATTAGTGTCTGCCCTGCTGTAGTAATACTTGATTGCAAATATGATTATAATTCCCGCTGCATAAAAGAACCGGTTTTTGCTTATATTAGCTCTTATTTTTCCAGGTATCAAAATTCAATCCCTTTCTTTCGCAATATCCGTATATTCCACTCATAAATTCATTCCTGCATTTGGTATATTGCAGGAATGAATTTATGAGATAGAATCAATGTTTTACTTATGGGCAAACTTCTTTCTATAAATAAATATAGCAGGTACGATTGACAGTATCAGAGCGAGAAGTACTAAAATACCCGGTTCTGACATTGAAGAATATCCTCCTCCTACGGCCAGGTTGGATACATTCATAGGTAATGGCAGCGGCTGGGCTACATCCGTAGATTGCCCTTCGGTGTTTCTGATTTCTTCAATGACGGCAATAAAAGAGGTGTATGGTGTCAGCATGCTGTATTTCAATCCTATGGATGTCACTTCTTCACCGGCCTTTGGATTGTCTCTACTCACGCCGTAATCTGTAAGCCTGGCAACCCTTTCACGGGCCCACAGGTATCTTATGGCACTGTTGTCTTCGTTTGATTGTGCCTTGGATACCTGGATATCATGTACATAATTACTGCTTCCGGAAATTCCTGATACCTGTATGGAACCTGCCGGCTCACCCTGCCACTTGCCGAAAAGTATAATGGGTCTTTGGGCAAAGAGGGTCGGTATATTCGGCGGTTCAATATCATAGGCATCAAATCCGTTGTATGACACCTTAATATCGGTCAGAACAGGTAATTCTACATATTCTCTGAAACGGCCTGCTGTTGCCGGAGCTTCTTGTGGTTTTGTTACTACAAATGGCTCACCCAGTCCTGCTTTTGCCATACCTTCTATCAAATAACGGTTTACGGAAGATCCTATACCGAAAGAAAAAAAGCTGCTTTTATTCAGATTATCGTTTATCAGTCGGAAGGCTTGCTTTTCAGCAGAAATATAGCCGTCTGTTATAATTATGACACTCCTGGAAAAGCCATCATCAACCGGAAGTGACAATGCTCTTTCAAGTGCGGGTAGAAGTTCTGTTCCACCGCCTCCCTGCTGGCCGTCAATCAGTTTAATGGCTTGATTGATATTTTCATCAACCGCCGGCACAGATGAAGAAGCCATCATTTGTGACGATCCTGCAAACAATATGAGATTGAATTTATCTGTCTTCCTGATGTTGCCGATAAGATCCTTTATCAGTACTTTGGCAGTATCAAGGGGATAACCATGCATTGAGCCTGAAACATCCAGCACAAATATATATTCTCTGGGAGTTATGTCCTCAAGTTGGACACGTTCCGGCGGCTGCACCATGAGCAGGAAATAATTTTCATCTTCACCCTCGTAAAGCATAAGGCCGCACTGGACCTCTTTACCGGAAAGCATGTAATCAAGTATGAAATCCCTGTTGCCCCCAAATTCTTCCGAATCTGTATATGATACCCTTGCTGCTGATTTGTTTTCCCATGAAACATCCACTTCATGGGAGGTACACCTAAGTTCCTGGAGCGGTATACCTGTTGTCAGGGTAACATCAATGCCAAACTTTGCCGGAGGAGTATTGCCTTCCTCTAAATAAGGGCTTTTGATCCATTTGTCCGTTTCATGTGCGTTTGCCTCGGTTTGATTGGAATAGCGGGGACCGACAACAGCTGGAAAAACAAATTGATATACACCGTCAGTGGGTATTATCATTTCAGTGTAGTGAAGCTCAATATTGACTTCATCTTCAGGCATAATGTTTGCTACACTCATGGTAAATACATTGGGTCTTTGCTGCTCAAGCAGGGAAGCACTTTTTCCTTCAGCTTTGGCCTGTTCAAATTCCCGTTTGGCTGTTTTCCGTTCCTTGATTTTGGCAGTTATTACATGACCGCCGATTGTCATTTTCATTCCATGCACAGAAGTCCTGGTTGATGCCGGAAATACATAGGTTGCATTAATGGGTTCTTCTCCATTGTTGACATAGGTTTGAGTAACATAAACATCTGCAATGACTCCATTGATATTTGCTTTTACCCGGGTATCTTTCAAAGGAAACCGTTCAACTAAAGAGCTGCCCCCATCTACCAGGAAATATGGAGCAAGTGTTTTGTCTTCTTTGGGACTATCTGATTCATCAGCAAAAGACATACCTGGAATGGTAAATAAAACAATGATTGAAAAAATTACACACATAAGCTTTTTTCGTACAAACATTCTTAATGACCCCTTTCAATTCTTAGTACATTTTATAAGATATGAAACTGATATATATTATATAATATCAGGCGGGAAATATTATCTGAATAGTTTAAAACTTTTGTAAATTATGTAAAAATATTTTTAAATTTATATTTAGATTTGTAAGTAGGTGCCGGTCTGGGTTCAAAGCTGCAATTCAAAATCAGGGAAAAAGAGGGAATTTATTCAATCATGTACGGAATGTCAGTAGTAATACAAATATATGCTGCCAGAGTGAAAAACCCTGCAAAGCTACTTTAACAGAAACTTGCAGGGTTTATATATCTCTATATCAAATGCTCAGAAGAGAATAAACAACACCTATTACCCCAATGGAGGCAAGCACTGCGACAGCCTTTGAAGGCATCTTTCCTTCATTTTCAACTGCTTTTCCGAACATTCCGAAAACAAGTGGATGTACTAAGAATGGCATGGCAAAAATGAAAGCGATAAGAGATGAAGCTTCTTCTCCGAACATACCTCCCTGAATGGCTGCAAAAAGGCCAAAATGGGATATTGCTGATGAATTTGCCATTGCTGCATAACCAAGCTTCATTCCAAATATGCTTAAGATCATAAATCCTCCGAAAACAGCACACAACTGCCACCCAAAGGAAAACTGCATAAGCCCCTTGATTTCTTTATCCTCGGCTCCTTCTGATTTGCGCAGTGTTCTTAAGGACCAGTATGTAACAATGATTCCAATCAATGTTACAGCTACAGCCCATGGAAGCATCAATTTACCCTTTGCTGCACTTGCAGCCAGTATTGTAAAAACAAAAATGTGTCCGAAAAATGGTATATTGATCATTATGGGAGCCCTTGCCGCCGTAGTCTCTCCCAGGTCGCCTGCAGTACATGCTCCTGTAAGGCCGGAATGTGACAGGGAGCCTGCCATACCGGGTGCGAGGTTTCTCACATTGTTGGCTTTGCCTGAGAATATGAGCAGGAATATGCCTCCAAACATCCAGAATATTTGCCCGAAGAAACCATACAGCATAACAGAGTTCATACCTTTTAATGCAAATGCTTCCAGTATTCTGGAGCCGCCTATCATGAAGTTGGCTGCCAGTACTATTGGAATACCGGCAAATAAAAGTGCCCGGACGGTTGGACCGAATCTCCAGTTTGAAAATATCATGCCAAGAGATGCAGATAAAAGCATGGCAAAAAATATCTGTGGCAGACCGATTATTTCTTTAATGCTTACGGCAATATGATATGAAACGACCAGTATACTTAAAATAAAAACCATTTCCATAACACCTTTTATTATATACAGCCGCTTGTTGCTTATTTTTGCCTTATTGTCAATAAGGATGATGGATAGAACAATACCTATGTATCCTATCAGGGGATAAAGCATGGATAATGTATCTCCTTCATTTGCACCGGTTATTATCTTTTTAAAGCTTTCTATTCCGATTAAAATAAAGAATGCTCTGACAATAAAGACGAGTTGTGTCCTTTTTGTTCCCAAAAAAGTTTCTTCCACTGAGTTAACCACCATGTCGTCAACAGGTTTAAGCTTTTTTTTGGAAACAATTTTCTTAAGCTCCTGGCCGCCTACAAAGAATGATACAATAAGAACCGATACCGTTACTTTGCTAAGCAATCCTATAAATGGGAATTCCGATAGTCCCGGTGCTGCCACTCCGCTTTTTTCCATCAGTAGTCCCATAATAAGACCAAACACTACAATAATCAATATTGGTGAATATCTTGTACCGACTACAACTGTCCTGGAAATGAGAATCATTGGGATAATAAGCAAGAAAGTTATGATTATTTGATTAAGCATCTCCAGGTTACCCAACTGCTCCATAATTAATTTCCCCCTTGAATTTAATCCCAATCATAGTATCATAAATCATACAATTGTTTCAATGCTAAAAGTTCTAAATTATTTAAGGAAGTTGTACAATAAAAAAGAGGAGCACATAGTCCGGGAATCATGTTCGGCACATTCAAAAGCAGTAACGGAAGGATTGTTATCAATAATAAAATATTTGAAATAATTTTATATAACTATATAAAAGAACATATGAAAGAAACAGACCACTAGGTTCTAAATGTAAACAGCAAAACTTGGCAGGACAGCGAAAAATGCTGTCATGCCTGTCTTGTAAGAATTGGGTACAGAAAATATCCGTTTTTTAATTTGAGGATAGTTTTTCCTTATTTAAGTGACTATAAACTCATTTACCACATTTATCAATGCACTAACCTGTTTCGAGCTTAGGTTTTCCGCAGATTTTACAAGTCTTTTCATATCGGCTGATAAATGCTGGGGAGTCTCGTCCAAAAGTTCCGAGCAGGTAGTATTAAGGGCTAGAGCTATTTTACATAGAACTTCAACGCTGGGAGTCTTTTTATCATTTTCTATGGCACTTATATAAGGCTGTGAGATCCCTACCATAAAAGCAAGTTCCTTTTCTTTGATATTTAAGTGTTCCCTAAGTGTCGTAATGTTTTTTCCAAGGCTCATAGTAATTTTTCTCCAATATATTTTAATTATAATACTGCAATTTTATTGCTGGTAGCTATTAATGTAAATTATAGATGTAATCTTAAGAAATTTCAAGATTTAGCAAGGAAATTGTAGGAAAACAATGAATATAATAACTAATTGTTAAAAAATGAACTTGAAATATAACTTATAGTTATATATTATAATTGTATAACAATTTGCGTTGTATCATTTACATATAAAGTTCATACGAAATGTTGTGCTTCTTTATTATTCATACTGCCAAATTGAGTATGGCCTGCTTAAAAATAATAACAACGCAAAATGCTCTGTATGGAGGAGAAATGCTATGAAGAAGCTTAGAAATGCCAGAAAGAGTAGAAAATTAACACAGAGCGGATTAGCCAGACTTTCGGGAGTATCCCAGCCATACATAAATGAACTTGAAAATGGGAAAAAAATCAACCCCTCGATACTGGTATTGGTTAAACTTGCAAAAGCTATGGGAATAACCGTATCGGAGCTTTTGGACGACGAAGTTAATGAAGGAATTGCCGGCCATTTTTTTAAGGAGGCTGCTGTTAAATTTACCGTTGCTGTGTAGGCGTATGATTTATGGATTTTTCTGCCAGGGTTATCCCTGGTTTTTTTTTGTTAAAAAGCTCACTTTTTAACCTAATTTTAATTATACAAACAAGTTTTTCTGTTATAATTATATTTAGATATCCATGTGCTTTTACATATAATTTGAGGAGTGGATTTTTATGGATAACAGGAAATTATCCTCTTCCGGTCTTGTATTGATAATGCTATCTGCTTTTGTTATAGCAGGTATGGCTTATTTGATACTTAACAGGAACGGAGTCTTTGATAAGAATTTGAAAAGTTCAATGGGTGTAAGCTCATCACTTGAATATGACTATAAAAGTGAAGAAGAACTTGTGGACCGCATAGAGGATTATAATAAAGCAAGTATTAAGGTTTTGAAAAAGGGCTCTTCGGTGACAGAAATAGCTGAAAAGGCAGGACCAAGCGTAATAGGAATAAAGATGTCCGTTGCGGATGACGGAGGGATTTTTGAAGCAATAAGCCAGTTTAAGGCAGAAGGTTCCGGCATAATAATTGATGAAGAAGGCTATGTACTCACTAACTACCATGTGGTAAAATATGCAGATCCCGCATACTTTTTGCATGAAAGTGTTGTTTTGGAAGTATTCTTGCTTGACGGAAGACAGAGCAGGGCTCAATTTGTAGGCGGAGATGAGAGGAATGACATTGCCGTAATTAAAATTGAATTGGATAAACTGCCTGTTGCAGAAATGGGTGACTCATCGCTGCTGGAAATAGGTGAGCCTGTCGTGGCTATAGGGAATCCCCTTGGTATGGAATTTGCGGGTTCGGTTACAACAGGAGTAGTAAGTGCGTTAAATAGAAGTTTAATGATAAATGACACCTATCTTGAGCTTATACAAACAGATGCAGCTATAAATCCAGGAAATAGCGGAGGAGCTCTTGTCAATTCGAGGGGACGGGTCATAGGAATAAATTCGGTTAAAGTTGCCGTACATGGAGTCGAGGGAATAGGATTTGCAATACCCGCAAACGATGCGCGGAATATAGCCAAGCAGCTCATTGAGCATGGAAGAGTAGTAAACAGGGCTTCATTTGGAATCAGGGGGAGGGAAATTACACAGGTTTTTGCCAGGCTCCTTAATACACATACAGGTTTTTTTGTATCTGAGGTTCACATGGACAAAAGTGCTTACAAAGCCGGAATGAGGAAGGGAGATATAATTGTTGCTATAAATGGCAGAGAAGTAAAAAGCATAAAGGATATTTACAGGACGGAAAAAAATCACACAATAGGTGAAACTGTCAATCTGGTTATTGTAAGAGATGAAAAAAGGATTGCCCTGGATATTTTATTTTTATAAATTTGTATTATTTATATATATTTTTTATATTTTTTTGTGCAATGCTCTAAAATTTAAATCAATGTTTAAGAGTCCGGGACAAAATGTTATAATGTTGTATGGAATATATACCTTAATGCTTAGTCGTTTAAAAAAAATAAATACAATATTCAGGGAGGTATTTTGAGTGCGCACAAAAGTACTTTTTCAAAGCAAAAAGGGTAATACCAGGAAAATTGCGGAGGCAATAGCCGATGAACTTGGTACAGCTTCAGAAGCCATACCACCGGCTTACATGCCTGAAAACATGGACTTGCTTTTTATCGGAGGAGGAGTTTACGGAGGAAAGCTGGATAAAAAAATGGCCAGTTTTTTAGATTTTCTTGATACTAAAAGGGTTAGGAATGTTGCACTTTTTGGAACAAGCGGAGCCGGTGATTATACGGGAATAAAAGCTATGAAGGCTATAATTGAAAAAAATGGGATAAATGTGATTGATGAAAGTTTTGCCTGTAAGGGAAAAATGTTTGGCTTTTTTAACCGTAAATGTCCCACAGATGATGATATCCAATCATCACGTGATTTCGCAAAAAAAGTTATTGAAGGTTTTAGTAAATAGTGTACCTGTGACAAAACTCCTAGCACGCCTCTTTTCTTGCAGGAGTTCTGTCACAGGCTCCTGGTTGTAGAAAAAAACTATTTACAATTTAATTGTGCTGCGCTTCAGTTCCTTTGGAGTGACACCGAAAACCTTTCTAAACTGTTTTGTAAAATGGTGATGTGTGTTATAGCCTGTTTTATGTGCAATCTCTTCTATGTTAAGGTCGGTAGTGAGAATAAGCTCTTTCGCCTTTTCCAATTTTTGCGATATTACATACTCTATAAAGCTTGTTCCGGTAATATCCTTAAACATCTTGCTGAGATATGACGGATTTAAAAATACTTTTCCGGCTATAGCTTCCAAGGATAAATCACCTGAGAGATTTTTTGATATATGGTCTTTTATCCGGGTTATTATTTCTTTATTATAATTATATTTTTTGTTATTCACATTAATTAAAACTTTTCCAATTACTTCAAGCACTTTGTTTTTAAATTCAATTATATTATTGAATGATTTAATATCATGCATAATTTCAACATAGTTATTTTCAACTGTATTAAGGTTTATATCCTTTAAGTATGAAGAAAAAACATGTAAAAACTCAAGAAGTATTTGATGGCAGTGATTGGCGGAAAAGATTCCGGTTTGAGTATATTCGACATATGTGGAAATAATTCTTTCTGCTTCAGCCAAATTACCCAGCCTGAGAGATTTATTGAAATCATCGGCCAGCTTATCTGGTATTTCATCCATGTTATTTTCCCTGAGTAGAATACCTGGTTCAAGAACAGCTTGATTCGGGAGGAAAAATTTATATTTTAAAACAGCTTGTGCATCACTGTATGATTGTTCAAGCATTAGCTGATCCTTTTGCATGGAACCTATTGCAGCGGTGACAGGCATCATATATTCAGAAGAAGAACGGTTCACTATCTTCTTTATAAAATGTAATAATTGTGCATAATTGCCTGTATAGTTAAAAACAGTTACAATTTTATAGTTGGTCAGTTCGGTTGCTGTAAAAATGAAATCGGGATTGCACGGATTTTCAATAGAACGTATAAGGTCCAGTTTCAAAAACTGGTTGTTTTGAACACTCAGCGTATCAATAAAATCCTTCCCTATTTCAAAAATGGCACAGTTGAAACATGGTTTGTCAAATTTGATTTGCAGAAGGCCAAGTCTTTCGTCAAGCTCCGGCTTGCTTTTTATGGTATGTGTCAAAAGGCCTGTGACCAGATTGTGCTTTATAAGAGGTATATTATCTGAAATTGTACTTTCAAGTTCACTTACTTTAAAGGACAGGCTGTTGATTGCACGGTTGATCAATGTATACTCATTTTTATCTTTTTGGGCTTGCTGCGGACCGGTTGAGAACAACTTGTTGACTTTTTTCATAATAGGTTTGAGAGGATTATAGATATTATTTGTAAATACATTGGCAAGTAGCAGACCAAGAAATAATGTAACTATTGAAATAAGTACAAGGTTTTTCCGGATAGAATATGATTTTTCATAAAATCGGTTGACAGGTGTTATGTTTACAATTTTCCAGCCTGTGTTTTCGATAGAACCAAATGAGATCATGAATCTTTCACCATTGATTTTATCCATAAAATTATCGGTTTTTCTGGAAGAGAGAAGTATCTTTTTTACATATGATTCTTCTTTCAGGCTGCTATATAATAGATTTTTTTTACTATGGGATATAATTTTGCCGTCTTCGTTCAAAATCAAAATCTCGCCGGATTCCTTTTCCCAATCGGAATTCATGATCAGGTTATAAAATGCTTCTTCCTTGATATCAATAGATATAAAGCCCTTACTGTCGGGCACTTTTGCATAAAAGGGATATGTCCTTACATAAGAGAGAATATTATATGATTCATATTTTGTAAGCTTGTTGACATATACTTCTCTTGTCCCTATCCAATAGCCGGGAAAAGACGGGGAATTATTCATATATGACACCCAGTCGGTATTGATTGTAATATTATCAAGATGGCCGTTGACAAATTTTACTCCTCCGGAGGAAGATAAGATCACATCAGGTTGATTCAAGTAAATGTTTATGGATTTAAGCAGTTCATTATTGGATGAAACTATTCTGTTAAGATATACATATGCACCTTTTACTGTTGAATTTCCTTCAAGAGAAGGATAATCAAACAATGTGAGCAGGTCCGGGCTGCCTGAGCCTTCGTTTACAAGCTCCAGGTAAATATTTTCAACATTTTCAATTATTTGCAATGTTATATAGCTGTTTATGTGACTAATCATTTTTTGGTTGACTTTTGTTATTTCCCTGTTAAAATTTGAGGAAAAAAACATAAATGATGCGGTGCTGATGATTAAAGCTGTAAGGAGCACTAAAACGCAATATGAAAATATCAACCTGTGAAAAACGGAATTCAATTTACCAGGAAATTTCATTTTTTACATCTCCCTGTTTTGTTATGCATTCTCAGGAACTTGGGCAAATCACCTGATAATATTATAGCACAAGGGGATTAACATTTCTATAAAGACCTTATCATAATATCTGACCGGTATGTACTTCCAAAAGAAATTGTAATAAACAAAAAAAGTTGTAGTTGATAAAACCCAAGGCAGCAAAAAGATTTGTAGAAAATAAAAAGCTTTGTATTGAATAACGAAATACATGGGATTATTATGTATTTACAAAATGATTTACCGGTTATAAAATCAACCAACTTAAATCAAAGAAAGGAATGCAGCATGGAAAACAGGCTTGTTACAAAACATGGTCAAAGTATAAATTTTCTTAATTTAAAAAAAAGCAGGTTTTACGGGTACTGGAAATATAAATATCTGGTTCTCATGTTTATTCCGGCAATTGTATACTATGTAATATTTCATTATATTCCCATATATGGAGTAACACTTGCTTTTAAAAAATTTGAAGTTTTAAGGGGAATAATGGGAAGTCCCTGGGTAGGACTTGAAAATTTCGAATTCCTGGTTACACTGGGCAGTTTTTGGGAAGTGTTCAGAAACACAATATTAATAAGCATATACAAGACGGTATGGGGATTTCCCGCACCGATTATTTTTGCGATACTTTTGAATGAAATAAAAAATGCATATTTTAAGAAAACAATCCAATCAGTAAGTTATTTGCCTCACTTTGTTTCATGGGTTGTGCTGTCGGGACTCTTTATTCAATTTCTTTCACCTTCGATAGGTCCGATTAACATAATACTGAAAAATTTTGGGCTCAGACCAATATATTTTATGGGAGATGCAAGGTGGTTCCGCAGTGTTCTGGTTGGTACCCATGTATGGAAGGAGCTGGGTTGGGGATCTATAATTTACCTGGCTAATATTGCCAATATTAATCCTGAGATATATGAAGCTGCTATTGTGGATGGGGCAAACCGCTTCAAAAGGATACTTCATGTTACTTTGCCATCTTTAAGTCCTGTTATTACAATCATGTTCATATTTGCCATGGGAAAACTCATAAATGATGATTTTGATCAGGTATTCAACATGGCAAACAGGTCGGTTTTAAAGGTTGCTGATGTTATCAGCACATATACCTACAGGATGGGCCTTGGCCAGGGTGAGTACAGCTTTGCAACAGCTGTGGGGCTTTTTAAGAATATAATATCCTTAACCATGATTGTAATTACTAATTCTATTGCAAAAAAAGTCAATGAATATGGAATTTGGTAAAGATTTGGAGGAACTGATATGAATAATAAAACAACCGGACCAGGTAAGATATTTGATATTTTGAATGCGTTATTTATGATCCTGCTTGCAATAAGCACACTATATCCTTTCATTTATTTACTGTCCTTATCGTTAAGCTCACAGGATGTCAGTTTTACAAAACTATATATTGTACCTCCAAAAATTTCTTTTGATAATTTTGAAATGGTATTGTCAAATAAATATATAGCTTATGGTTTTAGGAATACGGCTGTCAGAACGTTGGGTGGAACAGCCCTATCCCTTTTTTTTACAACCTTTTGCGGCTACAGCCTGTCCAAAAAGTATTTTCCCCACCGCACTTTCTGGACGTCATTCATTATCATAACAATGTTTGTAAATGGAGGATTGATTCCCACGTATCTCCTGGTAAGGGACCTAAAACTGATTGACAGTTATTGGGCACTTGTACTGCCCAATCTTATACCCACATTTCACATGGTTATTGCAAGAAACTTTTTTATGACAATTCCTGACAGCCTGGAAGAGTCGGCACGCATAGACGGGGCGAATGATATCCTGATTTTTTTCAGGATCATTGTACCTGTGTCCAAACCAATTCTTGCAACTCTTGCACTCTGGAAAGTCGTATGGCATTGGAATGCATGGTTTGACAGCATGATATATACGACAGACAGCAAAATGCATGTTTTGATGATTGTAATGAGGAGGATTGTTCTTGAGGGACTGGCTAATACAATGGACCCTGAAAGCCTGGCCCATGACGAGACACAGATTGTCAATCCTGAGACGCTGAAAGCTGCAACAATCATGGTAACGACTGTACCTGTTTTAATATTTTATCCATTTATACAGAAATATTTTGTTAAAGGAATCATGATTGGATCGCTCAAAGGGTAAAAATTGATATTTAAGATGGTGTCCATCTTTGATATAGTAATATCATATTATGAGGAGGCGTTTGTATGCCAAAAAATGTATTCAGGTTATTTGCGGTTATTCTGACCCTGTGTATGACGGCTGCGGCTGTTACAGGATGTAAAGGCAGGCCGGAGGAAAACGATGCAGGTGAAGATGAGAAAAAGGTTGAGAGCAGCACCTCTCAAATCGGTGAAGAAAACAAAAAGGTGGAAGTGAAGGAAGACCCCTATGCTCAATATGAGCCGGTTGAAGGGAAAAAGTACAAATACATCTGGACTTATTACCAGACAGCTCCTTTAGCAGACGACCCTGCAATGAAAAAGTACTGGGAAGATAAGTTCAATGTAAAATTTGAAGTTCTGGATATGGACAATAAAAAAGCTGAAGAACTGATTAACCTGAAAATAGCAAGTGGAGTAATACCGGATAAAATGAGTGTAAATGCTGTGAACCTGAAAAAGTATTCTGAACAGGGTATTCTGGCCGAAATTCCCATGCCGGTCCTTGAAAAATATGCACCCAGTGTTAAAAAAATCCTTGATGAAAATACACCGGGCTGGGACAAATATGGCAGGAATAACGGAAAAATGTATGGAATACCCAATCAAGGCACTGACCTATGGGCAACGCCCAATATATTCAGGGAGGATTGGCTTAAAAACGTAGGAATTGATAAAGTACCGGAAACTCTTGAAGAATATGAAGAGGCCTTTTACAAATTTACCGGGAACGACCCGGATAAAAATGGAGAGGATGATACATACGGTTTATCAAGCAATGGATTTACAGCCATATTTGGCGCTTTTGGATTCATACCAAAAGAGTTCGGAATGCCGTGGACAATTTCAATGTGGCAGTCCAGGGACGGTAAGCTGGTATTTTCCGCTATACAGCCTGAAATGAAACAAGCACTGACGCTTCTTAACAAATGGTATAATGATGGTGTAATTGACCCTGAGTTCATTACCGGTGAAAACCAGGGCGGCTATTGGGCGATATCCCATGCATTTGTAAACGGAAAAATTGGTTATACCGGAAGAGGTATGCCTTATCACTGGTGGCCATCCCTGACCGAAGGGAAAAAAGAAGGTCCTAACAGGGCGGAAATAAGGAAGCTGGATCCTGGATTTGCAGATAGCATTGCTTATGCAAATCCCCCGATTGGTCCTGACGGCAAGAGGGGTGTGTGGGCAAATCCAATAATCGGCTCTTCATTCAATGTATTCGGTATTGATATGGAAAAAAATCCTGACAAAATGGGTAAACTGCTTCAGATATACGAACATATCCATTCATCCTATGAAAATTACAATACAGCGGTAAACGGCGTGGACGGACTACATTGGGAATTCAAGGAACAGGTGGCTATTGTACCCGAACTGGCAGGTAAAAAGTATAAAGTTGTTTCCGGAATTGGCGAATGGGCCAAAGGGGCAGTGAAAAATGCAAATTTTGCACATACTGCCATGAGTCTTGGCCTAAGGCCTAAATGGAGAGATATGCCTACACTCAATGAAGACTACACTTATAATGTTACCCACACAAACAAATACCATATATCCAATGAGCTGCTTGTTGGTCTCCCGTCAGAAGCAAAATACAAGGCCGAGCTTGAAAAATTGGTAGATGAAGCGTATATCAGTATCATTACCGGAGAAAAGCCTGTGGATTATTTTGATGAATTTGTCCGAAAGTGGAAAAATGCCGGGGGTGAGATACTTGAAAAAGAAGCCAATGTGTGGTATGCATCACTAAGTGAATAGTTTGTACCTTGAGGTTTTAATATTAGATTCCTACCTGTAATATATTATAAAATAAAGATTTATTTTTATTTTACATTTTTTTTATTTCCGATATATTGGAATTGTTGAACAGATTGTGATGTTATGATATTATAAACTAGATAATAATATGCTAATGGTTTACGTAACATTATATAAATGGGACCTTGCCATTCCGGGGTAGGCCCTTGAAGGGGAGTCAATTATGGGTAGAGAACTTAGGATAAGTGCTTCTGTTGCATCTCATGTGGGAATAATACATGAAGAAAGTACCAATCATTTTTTTGCAAACGGTAAATTCAAATATGAAAACCGTACAAGAGACATTCAGGTTTCTCTTGAAGAAAACAATGAAAATCAGCTATTTGCAGTAAGTGCATGTATGGAAGCTGAGGATGGTGACAGCAAAAATACGGTTTCTCTTGATAATGAATTGAAAAAGTATTACAGTAAATATCTTACTACCACTGAAGATATTGATTCAAATTATGAAAAGCTCTATGAATTAGTACTTGAAACCGGTGGACTTATTGAAGGTTTGAATACTGAGGCAAGCTCAATTTTTGCCGGCATGGTTATTTCGGGCATTAATGCCGGTATTGTTACCATGGGAGACACCAGGGTATATTTTTTTAGAAACGGCAATATTAAACCTCTTACCGGAGATTATAAAAAAACACAAAGGCTTTTGAGGATGGGAATCATAACAGATGAACAGGCAGAAGTACTTTCCGACAGGTCGGGAAGTACTTCTGCCGAGGATAAATCCCAGGTGAAAAAGAATGAACTGATGCAATTGAAGGAAGGTGATATATTCCTTTTATGCAACAGTCCGCTTCTTGATTATCTTGATGACGAAGCAATACTTTACATAATGTCCACGGATTCCGATACGGGATATATTGCCAATACCTTATTGGATGAAATTCTTAAAAGGCAAAGAAGGGAAGACATAACCATTCAAGTAATAAAAATTTTGGAGCTTTCAGCCGCGCAAAAGCCGGCAAGGAGCTTTCAGCCGATTTCATCCAGGGAATCCAATACTCTAAGAACCCAGCCAAGATCCAACAGCAGGACCCCAACGGCTGCCGGTAATTCATTGAGAATGCAAAAAAAATCAAAAGCAAGAAGGATTAAAATGTTACGACTGGGTGTTTTTTCAGTTATAATTTTTGGTGTGGTATTTGGATTTTTCAGTCTAATGAATTGGCTGCTGTTTCCACCAAACGATAAAGAAGCAGCTAATCCCATAAATAATGGAACAAGCCTGGATGATTTACTGGATGATAATAATACAGGGGGAACAAATCCGGATCAAGATTCCGGCGGCGGCGACAACGATGGATCCCAGGATGATGACAGCCAGACAGACCAGAACAGCGGAAACGGTCCGGATAACAGCCAACCCGATAATACCGGCCAGGGGGAATCGGAAATATATGTTGTCAGGTCCGGTGATAGTTTAATGGATATTGCCAGAAAGTTTTATAATGATCCGTCAAAATATGAATATATTATGGAAGTAAATAATATAGAAGATGCAAATAAGATTTGGGTTGGACAGAAATTGACTATTCCCAAGGTAGAATGAAAAGAAAAGATTACCTGCAGCTATTGATTTTTTTCAAAGTTGCGGTATAATATATATAAGGTCAAAGAAAGTCAAAGTCATACAATGCCATATTTGGTATTTGGATATTGTATGGTTTTTTTGAAAAAATATAGATATGAATCTATATTTAGCTGCAAACGGGCACGTATAATGAAGTATGGAAAAAAAGCAATTTGCTTTGTATCGGCTTCAAGTAAGGAGCATACTAAATTTTGTATATTCATCATTCGTAATACTATATTTAATATGCTCCGCTTATCAAAAACATAAGCAAAATGCTTAAAGAGAAAGGAGTGTGGCTTCGTTGAAGTATAAGGATTATTATGAAATACTGGGAGTTGGAAAAAATGCCTCACAGGATGAAATAAAAAAAGCATACAGAAAACTTGCCAAAAAATACCATCCGGATACCAATAAGGGCAATGAAAATTTTGGGGAAAGGTTTAAGGAAATCAGCGAAGCATACGAGGTGCTGGGCAATAAGGAAAAACGTGAAAAATATGACCAGTTTGGCAAGGGTTTTAATTTCCATGGGGGAGAGAATTTTGATCCTTCCGCATACGGATTTGGCAATAATGTCAAATATGAATACAGGACGGCATCAGATAATGATTTCAGTGACTTTTTCAACATGTTTTTTGGTGGCGGAGGCATGGATATTGATGATATATTTTCAGGAAGGACCTCTGCAAGAGTCCATAGAAAAAAAACAGGGTTTGGAAACGGCTTTGCAATTAAAGGAGAGGATGTAGAAGCAGAGATTGAAATTTCCCTTGGAGAGGCTTTCGAGGAAGTAGAAAAAAAGATTTCTTTAAAAGGACAAGGCTATGATAAAACCATTTCATTCAAAATTCCCAAAGGGATTGTTGAAGGCGGAAGGGTAAAGCTTTCTGCCCAGGGAAGGCCCGGTACCAACGGTGCTGCTAACGGCGACCTGCTTTTAAGGATAAAATTCAAACCGGGCAGGTTTAGGGTTAATGCATTGAATTTAGAAGGAAATGTAAATTTGCTGCCCTGGGAGGCTGCTCTTGGAGCCGAAATTGAATATGAAACACTGGACGGGAGGATTAAGGTAAAAATACCAAAGGGAGTCCAGACAGGTAATAAAATAAGGGTTGCGGGCAAAGGTTATATTGATAAATCCGGCAGTAGGGGAGACTTGTTCATTGAAGTCAGGATAATGAATCCAAAACCGCTGTGGGGTGTGGAAAAGGAGCTATATAAAAGGCTCGGTGAGGTATCAAAGTATAAAATAAACAGGCAATAAAAATACGATGCAATATTTTCATTTGAACGGGAGCTGATGGATTTGAATATTGAAAAATATACTGAAAAGGCGCAGCAAGTGCTTCAGTCGGCGCAGGAAACAGGGGTAAGAATGGGACATCAGCAAATTGATGGCGAGCATATCCACCTGGCCCTTGTAAAGCAGGAAGAAGGTTTAATACCCAGACTCATAAGCTTTATGGGAGAGGATTTGGCTATGTATGTTTCCGATGTCGAAAAAGAATTGGAAAAAATACCGGCTGTTCAAGGAAATGCTGCCTCCAGTATGTATGCGACCAGGAGATTTAATGAAATACTCCTTAGTGCTGAAGATGAAGCAAAAAAATTCAAAGATGAATATGTAGGAGTAGAGCATATATACCTCGGACTTCTTGATGAAAGGGGAACGCCTGCTGCCGATTTGTTAAAAAAATATAATATAACCAGGGAAAGATTTTTTTCCGCTTTAAGTAAAGTTAGAAGCAACCAGAGAATTACTTCAAAAAATCCTGAAGGCACTTATGAGGCCTTGAAAAGGTTTGGAAGGGATCTGGTGGAAATGGCCCGGGCAGGCAAGCTGGACCCCGTTATCGGAAGAGACAGTGAAATAAGGCGAGTTGTCAGGATACTTTCAAGGAGGACTAAAAATAACCCTGTTTTAATTGGTGAGCCGGGAGTAGGCAAAACCGCTGTGATAGAAGGATTGGCCCAGAGAATTCTCAAAGGAGACATTCCTGAAGGGCTCAAAAATAAAACAATATTTGCACTGGATATGGGAGCATTGATTGCGGGAGCAAAATACAGAGGTGAGTTTGAAGAAAGATTGAAAGCAGTCCTTGGGGAGATAGAAAAATCCGATGGAAATATAATTATGTTTATAGATGAGCTCCACAATATTGTCGGAGCAGGTAAAGCCGAAGGAGCCATGGATGCCGGAAACCTTCTCAAACCAATGCTTGCAAGGGGGGAGCTGCATTGTATTGGAGCAACTACACTTGACGAATACAGAAAACATATAGAAAAGGATAAGGCGCTTGAAAGAAGGTTTCAGCCTCTTTTGGTGGAACAGCCTACGGTTGAAGACACAATATCCATTCTTAGAGGACTCAAGGAAAAATTTGAGATTCATCACGGTGTAAGGATTACGGACAACGCATTAATAGCATGTGCCATATTGTCCAACAAATATATAAGTGACAGGTTTTTGCCGGATAAGGCCATTGACCTTATGGATGAAGCTGCTTCAATGATAAGGACGGAAATAGACAGTATGCCTGCGGAACTTGACGAAGCAAGCAGGAGGATAATGCAGCTTGAGATTGAAAAGCAGGCTATGTCAAAGGAAAAAGACAAATCTTCTAAGGACAGGATGAAAATTATTGACAGGGAAATTGCAGAACTGAAAAGCAAATCAGATGCCATGAAAGCACAGTGGGAGGTTGAAAAAGAAAACATAGGGAAGGAAAAGGAAATAAAACAGGAAATTGAAAAAGTAAGGATGGAAATTGAGGAAGCAGAAAGACAATATGATTTGAATAAACTCGCTGTGTTAAAGCATGGAAGGCTTCCCGAACTGGCAAAACAGCTTGAAGAATCGGAGAGACACAATAATGAAAACAGGCTTATGAAGGAAGAGGTTACCGATAACGAAATTGCTGATATTGTTTCGAGATGGACAGGTATTCCGATTACCAGGTTGATTGAAAGTGAAAGAGAAAAGCTTCTTAATCTTGACAATATTCTCCATAAAAGAGTTATAGGTCAAAATGAAGCTGTAACTGCCGTAGCCGACGCGGTAGTAAGGGCCAGGTCAGGATTGAAGGACCCGGATAAACCTATCGGATCATTTATCTTTCTGGGTCCAACCGGTGTTGGAAAGACAGAGCTGGCAAAGACACTGGCCGAAGCTCTTTTTGACACTGAAGAAAATATGATCAGGATAGATATGAGCGAATATATGGAAAAGCATTCTGTTGCCAGGCTGATTGGAGCTCCTCCCGGATATATAGGCTACGACGAAGGGGGGCAATTGACAGAAAGTGTCAGGAGAAAGCCCTACAGTGTTATTCTTTTTGACGAAATTGAGAAAGCCCATACGGAGGTATTTAACGTGCTTTTGCAGTTGCTTGACGACGGAAGGCTTACCGACAGCCAGGGAAGGACCGTGGATTTTAAAAATACCGTTGTGATTATGACGTCAAATATTGGCAGTCATTTCCTGCTGGAGGGAATAGATGAAACAGGAGAATTGCAGCCGGAGACAAAGGAGCAGGTTATGTCGGAGCTTGCAAGAAGCTTCAGGCCTGAATTTTTAAACAGGATAGATGAGACTGTTTTGTTTAAGCCTTTAAAGAAGGATGAAATAATAAAAATAATTGATTTGGCTCTTGATAAGATAAAGATAAGGCTTGCAGATAGAAATATCACCCTTGATGCTACGGAGGATGCCAGGATGAATATAGTCCAAACGGCCTATGTGCCTGCTTATGGTGCGAGACCGGTAAAAAGGTTTTTGCAGAAAAATGTTGAAACACAAATTGGCAAAAAGATAATCAGCGGTGAAATATCCGACGGATCAAATGTAGTGATTGACTATATGGAAGATAAGGGCCTATTTTTCAAATAAAATAGGACTTAAAACCTATTTAATATTTGACAAACAATTGACATAGGTTTAGAATTATAAAAATGGATAAGTTACTTACTATATGTAACTTAATAATTCTATGGGATATGACTTTTGGAATTAATTAGAATCTTTATGGATTTTCAAAAGCTATATTGCAAGAATTAAAGGTGTTTCATATAGTTAGCAAAAAGAGAAAAAGTGAGTACTAAAGTTTAATTTCTGTAATTATAAAATGTACTTGCAATACCAAGGAGGTAGGGAAATGCATGGTGTTATATCACTGAATGTAGAAGGAATTACCTGTCAGCATTGCGTAAATGCAATAGAAAAAGCCGTTGGTGAACTAAATGGTGTTGAAGAGGTTACTGTTTCACTTGAGGAAAAGAAAGTAGTTGTAGAATATGATGATGAAAGAATATCGGCAGATATAATTAAGGATGTAATTGAAGACCAGGGATATGATGTTAAATAATCTATCTGATTTTTTATGGAAAAACATGAATATTTTACAGCTCAAACTGTTTTATTTTAAACAGTTTGAGTTTCGTTATACGGGAAATTTTACACCCCGTTTTTGTATAATTTCCTGTAGCCTGTTGGTGTTTTGCCTGCAATTTTTTTAAAAAGCGAGTTGAAGTGCTTTGTATCTTTGAATCCCACGTCCAGCATAATTTCGGTTACTTTTTTATTGGTTGTTTCAAGCAGTTTGCATGCATGGGAAATGCGGAGATTTTGCAGGTATTCGGAAAAATTCTGTCCGGTGACTTCTTTAAATAGCTTGCTTAAGTAGCTCCTGCTTAAAAATGTTTTCATAGCTATTTCCTCCATACCCAGGTTATGTGATGAATAGTTTGCCATGAGAAAATCCAAAGCCAGTTTAATTATATGCTGTTTATTGTTTAATGGTTTTTGGTTTTTGTTATCTTCCACAAGACGAAAAATTTTTGTAAGCAATTCAATTAAACATGAGCGTAGGATATTAACATAACCTTTCTGTTTTGCAAAATACTCTATCTGCATTTTCTTATAAATATTTTCAATTTCACTTTGGTTAACTCCTTCCAGTGTAAGGTTTACGCCAGGATTATTTTCTACAAAAAAGGCGTTAAAAAGCAAACAACCGGTAATATCCTTAAAATCCGTACTGTTAAGCAGGGAATAATCAATGAACTCAGGTTTAAATACACAGTTATATACTATCAAATCAGATGTTATATTATCATTATTGCGTATAAAAAGATGAGGTATGCCGTAGTTTATAATACAAAGCTTCCCTTTTGATACGGGATATTCCCGGTCTCCTATCAAATGTACTCCTGTCCCTGAATAAACATATGCTATTTCAATAAAATCATGCTTGTGAAGGGGGCAATTTCTTGTATTCATTTCCTTTGAAATATTAAGGTAAACGGGAATGCCGTCATTAAATAAACTTTCTCCTTTTGTTATCATTGGCTTGTACATAGTTATTTCCTTTATCATATAATTATATGGTAATTTTAACACAGATAGGTTATCCTTATCAAATTTTTTTAAAAAAACGCCGTATATGTTTTGATATCTGTCCAAACATGGTATAATGTAACAATGGTCGGCGCTGCCAATTTTATCAAAGGTATATTTGTATAACGGAGGTATGGGTAATGGCGAAAAAAGGTTCGATACTGCTTGGAAACTTGTTGAAATATATGGGAAAGGCCATAAGATTCTATGAGCTTGGCATAGCCCCTATGGTGTTTATCATTTTGCTCCTTGCCGGATTCACAAGAGTCATGCTGCCCTCACAGCTGGAGGGATACGGCATTGCGGCATTCCTTTTCAGCGGCCTGGGGATAGCGGTTATCTATCTTACATCGGCAGTATATCTTTTCGCTTATATAAAAGAGCTGAAAAATGAACTATACGGGAAAGAAGAAATAAAGGCATTTATAAGGGAAAAAGGATTAACTGTAATAATGGCTACACTGGCCCTGGTATTTTTAGTTATAGCTATTTTTATTCCTGCTATTTTTACCGGCTTCAATATAATTGTTTCACTGGTGTGTACAGTAGCGGCATTTTCAATTTATATTACTTATATTTTTAACATTTGCTTTATTATAGACAAAAATGTGGGAGTGGCCGATTCTTTCAAAGCAAGCAAGAAAGCAACATCCGGAAGAAAAAATGAGATTTTTCTCATGCTGTTTGTTTTTAATATTATCCTCACCGTACCGGTGACAATGATTACAATTCCTTTGCTGCTTTCGGGAAAAGAGCTTGCGTTATCCTTTGTTATAACCTTTTTGTCTATTGTTATTAATCTTATGACACAGAGATTTACCGCACTTATGTATATGAGACTGGTTTATGAAAAAAATGAGGATGAAAGTAATAATGACATATAGATAGTGAATGTTTTATATTATTATGGTAGTATTAAAGAGAGAATGTACAAAGGATTAGAGGGGAATTTTAATAATGGATTTTAGGGAAAAAGCAATAAAAATGCATGATGAGTGGCAGGGGAAGATAGAAATCGGAAGCAGGGTGGAGGTTTCAAATCGTGAAGGCTTATCTATAGCTTACACTCCCGGCGTGGCCGAACCATGCCTGGCCATAAGCAAGGATATAGACCTCTCTTATAAATATACGAGAAGATGGAACCTTGTTGCTGTTGTCACAGACGGTACCGCCGTATTAGGTCTTGGGGATATAGGACCTGAAGCAGGGATGCCGGTAATGGAGGGTAAATGCGTACTTTTTAAAAAATTTGCCGATGTGGATGCTTTTCCACTGTGTATACGTTCTAAAGATACAGATGAAATTGTCAACACAATAAAGATGGTTGCCGGAAGCTTTGGAGGTATAAACCTTGAAGATATTTCAGCACCAAGATGCTTTGAAATAGAGAGAAGATTGAAAAAGGAATGTGATATTCCAATATTTCATGACGACCAGCACGGTACTGCTGTCGTGGTTTTGGCAGCAATGATCAATGCACTGAAAATCTGCAATAAAGATATGAAAGACATATCAGTCGTAGTAAATGGGTCCGGTGCGTCAGGCATAGCAGTTACGAGGCTTTTAATGAGTACCGGGCTTGAAAAGGTTGTCCTTTGTGACCGGAAAGGAGCTATTTACAGCGGCAGAGAAGATCTTAACGAGGAAAAAATGAGAATGGCCGAAATATCAAATCAAGAGATGAAAAAAGGCATGATTGAGGACGTAATAAAAGGAGCCGATGTTTTTATCGGATTGTCTGCTCCCGGGATTTTGACCAGAGAAATGATAGCAGGTATGTCTGATGATCCTATTATATTTGCTTTGGCAAACCCGGTACCTGAAATAATGCCCGATGAGGCTAAAAAAGCCGGGGTTAGAGTTATCGGGACCGGCCGCTCGGATTTTGCAAACCAGATAAATAATGTGCTTGCTTTTCCTGGAATATTCAGAGGTGCCCTGGATGTAAGGGCAAGTGATATTAATGATGAAATGAAAATTGCGGCGGCCTGGGCAATAGCTTCTTTGGTAGGTGAAGACCGGCTCAATGAGGATTATGTAATACCCGCACCTTTTGACCCAAGGGTTGTCAGGGCTGTAGCTGAAAAAGTTGCAGAAGCCGCTGTAAGGTCAGGCTCAGCAAGAAAACTTGATATTCCCTAGTGGTCTGTCACAGGCTCCTAAGGAATGTCAAGCTTTCTTAAAGCGTCCTTATTAAGAATCAAATCGGATATTGATAATTCTTTTTGGATTTTTGCAATAGTATCCCTGAAATCTTTTATATTTAGCTCCTCATTGGTTTTAACATTGTACACACTGTTGTTTTTTCCGTAATATATAAAGCTGTCGGTGATCGTAGTGCCATCTCGCAGCAGCGCGTATCCTGATTCAGACGATAAAATATCTGTGCCTAAAGCGTAAGGGCTGCAGTCAATGCCCATAATATTTGCAAGTGTAGGCATGATGTCTATTTGCCCGCCTGTTGTTTGAATAATTCCTTTCAGGTTATTATGGGATGGAGAGTGGATAATGAAAGGCACTTTTTGCAGCTTTATCCTTTCTGGAATTATGTCTTTAACCCCTTTAAATTCCGTAATCAAATCCGCATTTTGCATTGATATGCCAAAATGGTCACCATAAATGGCAAGCACCGTATTTTCCAGCATACCGCTTTCATTCAATTGCCGATACAGGCTGCCGACGGCGCTATCTGCATAATGGGCGGCTCTTAAATAGTTACCTAGTATTGTACCTTCATATTTACCAACATCAAAATCATATTCATTAAACTCAAAATAAGGGTAATGGCTGGACAGTGAGATGATAAATGCGTGGAAGGGTTCATTCCCGTCAAGGAATTTTACAGCCTGCTGATAGAGCTCAGGGTCACTCAATCCCCATCCAAGTATCTCACTCAGCTCCAAATCGTTTTCACTTATAAACCTGTCAAATCCAAGGGACTTGTACATTGCACTCCTATTCCAGAAAGACGGGTCATTGGCATGGAAAACATAGCTTTTATATCCTGCACTTTTCATCAATTTTGAAAGGGAATAAAACTTGTTATCCGGATAGATAAAATAGGCGGCACCTTTTTCGGCCGGATAGAGGGATGTGTTTGTTAAGAACTCTGCATCAGAAGTATTCCCGCCGCTTACCTGATAATATAAATTGTTAAAATACAGGCTTTTGTCTATAAGCCTGTTGAGATTTGGAGTAATTTCTCTGCCGTTGATTTTACTGTTAATAACAAAGCCTTGAATTGCTTCTAATTGGATTATCAGAAGATTCATTCCGGAAGCGGCTGCCGTATACTCATTTTCACCCGGAGTTTTTTCGAAACGGGACAATAAGGTTTCTGTTTCTTCAGGAGTCAAAGACTCCTTATAAAAGCGGTTTTTGATATAGGAAGTCATGTCGCTTAAATGGAAATTATAAATACCTGCGTGCCTTATGGACCTGTTTATACTAAAATTTTCTACCATATGTTTATCATAAGAAATAAAAAATCTATATGATATAAATAAACAGGCAATTAAAAATGCAGCAGATATTATTTTCAGCTTACCGTAAATTCTCTTTGCCCTGGTCCCATATTTTTTACCCATGACTATAAAATAAATTAATAAAACCAGGAAATCAACAGCGAGAAATGAATCTTTATAGTTAATCAAATATGTAACGCTTTCAAATGTGTCACCTACAAGACTGAGCTGGTATAGCAGAGAAAAAGTAAGTGGATTTCCATAATATCTGGAGTATACCAGATCTGATATCAGAATTATTGTGAACAACAGGTTAATAATTAAAGCCATATAGTAACGTTTTCTGTTTGAAATCAATATGGAAAAAGCTGCCATGCCAATTGATGATAATATGATAGGAATAAGCGAATAGCCGTTGAAGCCATATAAATATGAAAAATAAATGCTTTTAAAAGTCATGGCAATAATGAAAAGCAGCCAATAAATCAATTCCCACTTGAAATTATATTTTTTTCTCTTTTCCATTTTGTATATTCCTCTATTTATATACATTTTAACCTCTCATTCATCTTGTTTACAGTAATAATAATACTAACCGGATATAAAGTCAAATTATTTAAAAACAGCAATACAAATTATTATAAAGTAGAATATTTTCTTTTTGTATGGATAAAATAATTCTAAAATAGTGCTTAAATCCGGTTAGTGCGGGCTTTAAGTACAAAAAAGCAAAGGAGTTTTTTTATGGGTAAAAAGAAAAACAAAAAGGAAAAGCAGAATAACAACAATAGGCCAAAAATGGATGAGTGCAATAACAATATAGCAAATAGAAGAGGCGGCTGTGAGTAATATATTAAAAATATGAAAAACTAAAATTTACTGGGCAGACTCCAAAGCCTCAGAAATTATTTAACCCCCTACAACCCCTGGTTATACCGGGGGTTTTTTTACTGGAAGATTTTTTTTGCTGCCAACGGGTCATTTTTGATATACTGATAATGAGGAATACATTGCTTTTCAAATAGCTCCAGGAAGAATGGATTTGGCCCTCATTGCCTGTCCCATTGTTTTTGTTGTGATGATGAAAATGCCGCAAGCGCAGATTGCTTTGTAAATAAAGTTGTATAAAATGTGAATTGCATGATATAATAGCTTTAGCACGCTGTTTTCTTATGTTTTTTTGACTTAAATACGGTGAAAGGAATGTAAGCTGATATGAAAAAAATCATTGCGCCTGTTATCATAGTTCTATTCATACTTGGACAGATAGCCGGTGCCGTTTTGCTGGCTATACTGTTACCTGTTTCTATTATTTTAAGAATTTTAATTTGTGCTGTCATGTTAGCGATTGCAGGGGCTTTGGTTGCAGTACTTATTGAAAGAATAAAGGAAATTTTTGAGGAGGATGAAGATGATTATAGTAAATACTGATTTTATTACCGGCAGGGAATTGGAAACAATAAGTGTTGTTAAGGGCTCAACCATCCAGGCAAAGCATTTGGGCAAGGATATAATGAGTGGTTTAAAAACTCTTGTCGGCGGTGAATTGAGCTCCTATGTAGATATGATTAACGAAGCAAGAGCTATTGCCACAAAAAGAATGGTACAGGAGGCCGAGCAGATTGGAGCCGATGCAGTAATAAACGTAAGGTATTCAACCAGTAACGTTATGCAGGGAGCTGCTGAGATTTTGGTATACGGTACGGCTGTAAAATTCAAATAGCTTAAAATACGAAAAAAATATGCTTACAAGAGTTCTGATACAGTAAATTATAGAATTATGACGTTACATCTCTTACTTTGCAGGGTATAGTATGTTTCTCTCTGAGTTTGCCGCAGACGCTTTACTCCCTCCCAGTGACAAGCAAAAAATATACCTGCTGGTGAAACTCATTATATGAGAGTTTCCCCATTTTTTAAAACAGGTATAAATTTACGCGTATAATGAAACATTTATCAGTCCAATCATTAAGAAAATGTAAGTATCTAGAACCTTGAAAAAGGCTACCCGGCATATTCACCATCCGTAGTTCAGATGCCCCGGCACTTACCT
>JANQLN010000136.1 GCA_028280575.1 Clostridia bacterium | reverse complement strand
TCTGAACTACGGATGGTGAATATGCCGGGTAGCCTTTTTCAAGGTTCTAGACACTTACTTTTTCTTAATGATTGGACTGATAAATGTTTCATTATACGCTTAAATTTATACATATTTTAATAAATAGGAAAACTCAAATAATGGTATTTTCAGTATAAGCCGTCAGGTATTTTTAATTCAAATACTGTTCTTAACTCTCCCACCTTTTCATTCCTGTGATTTATAATAGGAGGATTATGGTGTTCTTTCACTGATTCAATATCATCCCGGGACAATACCCCCAATTGGTACAAAACTTCTACTGCCACCGGGTCTATAGCTCTTAAATTCCCATCTTCTATTTTCAATGCAGTTCCCATTTTTTTGCCCAAAAGACCGCTGCAATGGGCACCTTCTGCTCCCACTTTTGATATCAAACGATTTCCAAACCTGTTCATAAGCTCGGTATCAATTCTTTTATTTGTACCGCCAATCATTTCCGGGTAACCTGTCATAGCCCGTATAAGCTTTCTTTGATAACTTGAGTACGCTCCATTTTTGAAATCAAAATCTGCAAGATTGGCATAGGCAAGAGCAATATTTCTAAGAGGAACCGCATAAACGGGAAGCCCGCATCCGTCAACACTGGTGATAATGTCACTTTGCTCAACATTGCAAAAATCAGCTACAACCTTAAGCAGAATGTTTTGAATAGGATGGCCCGGCAAATAGTAATTGTCTATTGAATATCCCCTCACCTTACAAGCGGCCATGAGGCCCAAGTGCTTGCCGGAACAATTGCAATGTATGGGCAAAGGGTTTCCTCCTGATACATATAGTTCCTTTTCCGTATTCTTGTTAAGCGGAGGATGAATCCCGCACTGGAGCAGCTCAATATTTATTCCGATCTTGTCCATGATTTTGTTCAATACTCTGGAGTGCTGTTTTTCACCACTATGGGAGGATGATATTATTGCTATCTCCTCTAGGGAAAGATTGAATTCACTCTCAATACCTGATTTTAATGTTGCAATTGTCAATAATGGCTTTGCAGCAGACCTGAAATAAGTTATTCTGTCTGTATTTCCAATACCATATAATACTCTGCCGTCCGTATCAACTACTGCAATATGTCCTGTATGAAGCCCTTCAACAAGATTTCCCCTGATTAGTTCCACAAGAATTTCTGCCACATAAATCCCACCCTGTTTATGTACAAAGGGGACATATTGTCCCCTCCATACGGATTATGTTTTATTCTATATCTTGCCCAATGGAATCCAATTTATTATTTTTTTGAATGCCAGGCAAGGTATTCGTTAATAAATCCGTCAAGACCGCCATCCATTACAGATTGTACATTACCTTCCTCATAATTGGTCCTATGGTCCTTTACCATTGTATAAGGACAGAAAACATAAGATCTGATCTGGCTTCCCCAGCCGATCTCCTTCTGCTCACCTTTTATGTCTTCAATCTTTTCCTTTTGTTGCTGCTCCTTTAATTCCAGGAGCTTTGCTTTAAGCATTTTCATTGCATTTTCCCTGTTCTGGTGCTGTGATCTTTCATTCTGGCATGAAGTAACTATCCCCGTAGGCATATGTGTTATCCTTATTGCAGAATCAGTCTTGTTTACATGCTGACCTCCCGCACCGCTTGACCTGAAGGTATCAATTCTCAAATCATTGGGATTGATGACAACTTCTATTTCATCGTCAAGCTCCGGCATAACATGCAGTGAGGCAAAGGATGTGTGCCTTCTTCCCGACGAATCAAAAGGCGATATTCTGACAAGCCGGTGGACTCCTTTTTCACTTCGCAGATAACCGTAAGCATTTTCTCCAATCACATGAATTGCAACACTTTTTATTCCTGCATCATCTCCGGCAAGAAAATCAAGCGTCTTTAAAGTGTAACCCTTTCCTTCCGCCCATCTTGTGTACATCCGCAAAAGCATTTCAACCCAATCCTGCGCTTCAGTTCCTCCTGCACCTGCATGCAGCGTTAAAATAGCATTGTTTTTATCATAAGCCCCTATAAGCAGCGTTTGAAGCCTTAGCTGATTCAATTCTTTTTTAAATTCACCAAGACCGCCGGCAACCTCTGGAATAACACCTGCCTCTTTTTCTTCCAATCCAAGCTGTGCAAGTATTTCCAAGTCATCATGCCGTTGTACTATGCTTTCATATTTTTCAATCCTGCAGTTTAAAGTTTTTATCCTTTGAAGAACCTTCTGGCTGTTTTCAGGATCATTCCAAAAATCAGGTTCCGCAGATTTTTGTTCCAGCTCCTCTACTTCATTTTCCAATGAAGGTATGTCAAAGAGATCGCCTCATTTCTTCTAAATCTGCCTTCATGTCTTCTATTTCCTGCAAGTACTGTTCCAATTCCAACATCTTATCATCTCCCTTTTTTCATTTCATCCAGGGTTATTATTGCTTCTGCAATTTCCTTCATTGGCATTCTTGAATCCATACTCCTTGCCCTGATTTTTCCGTATGCTTCGCATTCACTAAGTCCGTCCCTTTTGATTAAAATTGCCTTTGCCATTTCAACCAGTTTTCTTGTTTCAAAATTTTCTGTCATTTCTTTAAGCTTGCGGCTCAGCTCAGATACCCTTTTGTAATTAAGAAGTGCCATTTCCAAAGTATTAAGCAGTATATCAAGGCTAACAGGCTTTAGTACGAATGACGCAACATTGGAGCCTTCAACAATATTCTCTATTTCCATATTTTTATACTCCCCAATAATTATACATGCACATAACATCTCATCATTCAAGGTTTCAATAACAATTCTGAGTTCACGCAAATTTAAAGAAGTATCCACAACAATAAAATCAGGCTGGTAGCTCCTTATTAATCTTAACAAAGAAATAGGGTCCCCGCAATTTCCCAGAAAAACAAAGCCGTTAGGATTCAACATATTTCTAAGCTGTATTTGGAATGGATTCTCCATTGTTGCCAATACATATTTCTCGCCTGCCATATAAAGTAAACACCTCTTTGAATAATTACAGAATAATATTAGCATATATCCCTTGTATTATGCAAGCTGATTGCTTTTTGAGTTTCCCCATTTTTAACATGAGAAGATTTATGTGTATAATGAAACAGTTATCATTGGGAATGAGTTTAGAAAATGTTAGTGTATAGGTTCTTG
>JANQLN010000122.1 GCA_028280575.1 Clostridia bacterium | reverse complement strand
CGTAAATTGCGGCATGGAGGCCGCAAGCCGGCATCTGAACTACGGATGGTGAATATGCCGGGTAGCCTTTTTCAAGGTTCTAGACACTTACATTTTCTTTAATGATTGGACTGATAAATGGTTCATTATACGCATAAATTTATACCTATTCTAAAAAATGTGGTGAAAAAATGTGGATGTTGTAAAAAAGGCTATTATTGTGGTATTATTATTACTTAAGAACAACCTAATTTAAAAGAAAGTATTGTGGAGGTATGATTATGCAGGATATTCAGGTTGCAGTATTTTTGCTTGAGGACAAGCTCTTTGGATTTGAAAGCTGTCAGGTACATACTATAATCAAATACCAAAAGGTTGAGGATGCAGCGGATATACCGGATTTCGCAGAGCAGGTAACCAATTGGAGAGGCATCATCATACCAATTATCAATCTTGGAAAAAGATGGGGAATGGGAAAAGGAGAAATATCAAAGAAAACTAAAATTATTGTATCCAGGGTAAATGAAAAGCTTATAGGTTTTAAAGTTGATGATGTTGTTGAAGTAAGAAGATTTCCGGCACAGGATATTGAACCTGTTCCAAAGGTGCTTTTTAAAAACGCTGATTCATACTTAAAGGCTATTGGCAAAATAGATGAAAAACTCATATTAATACCTGACCTGGAAAACCTCCTTACTGAATCTGAGAAGAGCAGCCTTAAAAAATGTCAGCGGGACAAATGACGGCATATAATTATGGAATTTTATGTTTACACATTAAACCTGAATATACTAACATCCCCATCCTTCATAACATAATTCTTTCCTTCGGAACGGACAAGGCCCTTTTCCCTGGCAACAGCATATGAACCGCATTCCAGAAGTTTATCGTATGCTATGACTTCTGCACGGATGAACCCTTTTTCAAAGTCAGTATGGATTTTTCCTGCGGCCTGCGGAGCTTTTGTACCATCAACAATAGTCCATGCCCTCACTTCTTCTGGGCCGCCAGTAAGATAGCTTATTAAACCAAGAAGCTTATATCCGGCTTTAATCAATCTATCAAGCCCGGCTTCGTTTATTCCGATATCTTGAAGGAAATCTGCTCTTTCATCCTCTTTAAGCTGGACAATTTCTTCTTCTATTTTTGCACATATTACTATAACTTCGGAGTTTTCTTTGGAAGCATGCTTATTAAGCATTTTTAAAAGGCCATTTCCTTCAGCGTCGCCAAGCTCATTCTCAGAAACATTTGCCGCATATATAACGGGCTTTGAGGTCAGGAAAAAGATATCCTCAATAAGCTTTGCTTGCTCTTCATCAAAATTCATTAGCCTGACCGGAATATTTGATTCAAGTTTTTCCTTAATACTTTCATAAAGTACATTTTTCAGTTTATATATTTTATCACCGGTCTTGACCATTTTTGCATTCCGTTCAATCCTTTTCTCAAGCATTTCAAGATCAGCAAAAACAAGCTCCAGGTTTATTGTCTCAATATCACGCACCGGATTTACCGAGCTGTCTACATGTACCACATTTCCATCCTCAAAGCAGCGCACCACATGGATAATGGCATCCACCTCCCTGATATGGGAAAGAAATTTGTTGCCGAGGCCTTCACCTTTGCTGGCACCTTTTACAAGTCCGGCGATATCGACAAATTCTATTGCGGTGGGAGTAAATTTTTTGGGATTAAAAAATCCTGCCAGTTTTGAGAGCCTTTCATCCGGGACGGGTACTATACCCACATTAGGTTCTATGGTGCAAAAGGGATAGTTGGCACTTTCCGCTCCGGCTTTTGTTATTGCATTAAAAAGTGTACTTTTTCCCACATTGGGAAGTCCTACTATTCCTAATCTCATTATGTCAATCCTCTCTAAAATGAATAATAAAAAAATTTATGAAATTTTACATGTATAACTATAAACTGTCCATAATAATATCTTTTACCCTATTGTATGTCACAAATGCTCCTGCTGCCAGCAGCGACTCCGACGAAAAGGAGGAAGTGATACCGATACACCTCATTCCTGCACTTGCAGCAGCTTTAACTCCATTTATCGCATCTTCAATAACAATACAGTTTTCAGGCATAGAATTCGACTTTTTTGCAGCAAAAAGGAATATATCGGGAAAAGGCTTCTTTTTTTCAACATCTTCGCCTGAAACAACAGCAGAAAAAAGCTCAAAACCTATTTTTGCCACTTTTAAATTTGATTCAACCTTTATCCTGTCCGCACTGCTGGCAAGTACCAGTTTAAATCCGTTTGACCTAAGTTCTTCAAGAAATTCTCCCGTTCCTTCATAAAGCTTTAGATTGTCTTTTACAATATCAACATATATTTCATACACCCGTTTTTTCATTTCCTTTTTATACTCTATTCCATATTTTTTGGAAACCCCCCCAATGAATTTATCTTCACCTGCACCCACGAAAGGGATGAAGTCTTCCGGTTTGGCATGTACACCATATTCGGACAATCCTTCCATTGCCGCTTTCAATATTACAGGTTCTGAATCTACCAGTACACCATCCATGTCAAAAATTAAAGTTTTATTATTCTCCATTAAATTTACCTTGTATAAAGCAATCCATAAGCTTATACCCTTCTTCAATAAAAATTTCCGATTCTTTTACGGATATTTCATCATATTTATTTATGCTTTTACCATTATGCCTGTAATTGGAACTTTTGTATGCAAACGGTACAGGCTCTGAAGTATGGGTTCTTAACGACAGGGGAGTAGGATGGTCGGGAAGGACCATAATAGAATAATCCCCTATTACTTCCAGTTCTTTTAAAATAGGTCCTACAACAAGATTATCAATAAATTCAATAGATTTTACCTTGTTTTTAAGTTCATTCCTGTGGCCGCACTCATCGGGGGCCTCAATATGGAGATAGACGAAATCAATTCCATTTTTCAATTCATTCAATGCCGCATCTGCCTCTGCTTTGAAATCGGTATTTACGTTAGCGGTGGACCCTTCTACATTGACTACTTTAAGTCCTGCGCATCTGCCTATTCCTTTCAGAAGGTCAACGGCCGATATGACTGCTCCTTTAAGGCCGTATTTGTTAAAAAATTGAGGCAGCTCCGGTTTTGTCCCTTCACCCCAGAGCCAAATTGAGGTAGCCGGATTTAACCCCTTTTCAATACGCTTCTTATTTACAGGGTGTTCCGGCAATATGATGCTGCTTCTTTCCATCATATCCTTTAATACTTGTCCATTCCTGCCGTTTGGAAGATAGTCCTTTATTTTTTTTCCAAAAATATCGTGAGGCGGGATAAGTGGAGAGGGCTCAAATTCCATTGGCCCGTCTTTCCATACAAGGCAGTGCCTGTAGCTTACTCCCGGATAAAAAGCCATTCTGTTGCCTGACAGGTTTTTATTTATTATATTAATGAGCTCAGCTGCTTCAGCAGAAGATATTTCATCAGAGCTGTAATCAAGCATAGTTTTATTTTCGTAAACAATGTGATCGGACAATGTAACCAGATTGCATCTAAAGGTAACATCCTTTGGATCAAGCTCAATTCCCATACCCACGGCTTCCAGAGGTGACCTCCCTGTATAATGGAGCTTGGGTGAATATCCCATAACCGAAAGGTTGGCCACATCACTTCCTGTCGGATAGCCTTCGGGAAATGTTTTAACCATGCCGGTGACACCACTTGATGCGATACTATCCATATTCGGCGTATGAGCAGCCTGCAGCGGAGTAAGCCCGCCAAGCTCCTCTATGGGGTAATCGGCCATTCCGTCTCCCAATATCAATATGTACTTCACGCTATTCATTCCTTTCAATAATGAGCAATATAAATCAGTCGTCAGCTTTTATTCATTTTACTCTTTAAAGCCGCAAGCTCATCATTAAGAGAGGTATCTGTCTTTTCGAGCTCTTCAAACTGTTTGTCCAGATTGTCACTTGTGAGGTCATTGTCCAGCTCCAGTTCCGCGTCAGCTTGACTTTCGATTGTGTTTACCTTTTCTTCCATGCGGCCAAAGGTGTCAAAGGCACTGGTATCATTCATGCTGCCAAGAGTCCTTTGTATGGATTTTTGTGCTTCGGCCCTTTTTTGCCTTGCAATGAGAAGGTCTTTTTTACGTCTTGCTTCTTCAATCTTGTTGCCAAGCTCCCTGAGCTTTCCTTTAAGTGCATCTGTTGCTTGTTTTTGGGCTTCCCACTGTTGTTCATACTGCTGTGCAAGCTGCTCATATTCCTTTTTGCGGGAAAGGGCATCCAGGGCAAGCTTATCATCACCATTTTGAACCGCCAGTTCCGCACGTTTTGACCACATCTGCACCTTGCCTTTTTGCTCCTCCAACTGTCTTTTGAGCTTCTTTTCATCGGCTATTGCCTGTGCGACCTCTACTTTTGCCTTGTTATACTGCTCAGACATGTCGTAAATCAGCTGGTTAAGCATTTTTTTTGGGTCTTCGGCCTTGCTTATCATATCATTTACATTTGATTTTACAACTGTTCTTATACGATCAAAAATACCCATTTAAATTACCTCCAAAATTACTATATTTTTTATTCTACTTGAGACTATTAATGAACAAAGTGCTTATTCACTTACCGTTTTGTTATGAAGCTATATATTTTTGAAGTATTGGAAAATGCTCCATCAAAGCCAGGGACACACTTTCTATAGTGGATTGAAATTCATTTAAATCAAGATTTTCTGCAGCCAGTGTGTTGATTATAACCAAACTGTCCCCTTCCAGGCCATATGCCCCGTAAATCATGTCTGAAGCATTAAATTCAAGGACTTTTCTAAAAAAATCCTCACGGTTTGCTTGGGGAACCGTCATTACTTTTACCCTGAACAGGACTACCGGGTCCTCGTATTTTATGACTATATTATTTACCTTTCCTGATTCGTCTTCAACCATCCAGGTATTTTTTTCAAGCTCCCTGTAGCTCAATTCCATATCAAGCAAAAATCCTTCAACTTTTTCCGTTGTATTCAATTTAATACCCTCCCTTTGTCCAAGTATTGCCCTCTGCCCTCCTGTAAGGAACCAATTTGCAAGAGAAGCAAGAGTTCACTTTATCCCTAATTATACAGAAATTATTTGCAGGTGTCATTAAGTGTTAATAATATTTTATTAAAATTCTTATTAAATACACAAATTGTAATAGAAATGTAATAAAAGAGCCCGGATATTTAATGTATCCTGTCCGTTTGCCTTTAATTACCTCAATTAATAGTGAGATAATGCATTTACTAATTCTATTTCAAGTGATAAAATGTTGGATAGAAATATAGAAGGAGAGTTTTTGGAATGGGAATTTTCAAGCGGATAAAGGATGTAATAAGGTCTAACGGTGAAAATGGCGGCAGCGGTAACAAGGTGGACTTATTCTCTTTAAAGCAGGGGGATATAGTCAACATAGAAGGTGACGACTATGAGGTTGCGGGAGCCATGTTCATGAATGACGAGGGATGGAAATGGGTAGAGTACAAGCTTAAAGAAGGCCGGTCGACCTATTGGATGAGTGTGGAGAAAGACGATGAGCTTGAGATTGTACTCTGCAAAGAGGTTGTGACGGATATTAAAGAGGCTCCCGGGGAACTTGAACATGAGGGTATTAAATATCTCCTTGATGAAGGGAGTGACGCAGTGGTGGAGAAAGTCCGGGGAAGTATTTCTGTTCCTGCGGGGAAATGGGTTGAGTATTGGGATTATTATGATGAAGATGAGGAAAAGGCATTCTTCATAGAGAAATGGGATGGAGAAATTGAAACCAGCACGGGCAGGTATATTGAGGATTATAATATAGAGATTTTTCCAATTTCAAACAGATAAAGTATAGAAAGAATAAAAAACAGCCAAAGGGGGTGATGAATTGACAGCAAAGAAAGCTGTAAACGTATTGATCCTGCTTATAATTATGCTGCCTATCCTTACTTCTTGTGCATCTTCTTACAGGGAGCCTTACTATGCAAGCAGCAGCGGCGGGGAAAAGGCAGTGTCCAAGAGGAGTTTTGGAAACAATTCCATAAAGGATTTTCTAAGCAGTGATGATAAATTCAAGTTTGTCACCAGCCGAACAGAATCAGGAGAATCAACCAAAGCATTTCTTTTTTCTACCGACATGAGCGTTCCGGAAGCCGGCAAATATATTAAGGAGAAAAAGAAGCCTTTTGAAACTAGTGACATGGATAGCACTGAAAAAATAGTACTCACCTATGACGATGAATATGCCATGATTTACCAGGTTAAAAACAAGGAAGAGGAACAGGAAACCATTGTACAGGCTTCCACCCGTCAATATGCGTACAGAAGCAGGACCAGGGGCCTGTTTAACCCGTACATGCCGGCAGTCTTTCTTCCATATCCCGTATACTACGAAAGAAATTTGTTAAACAGGGACAGGGAAAGGTACGGAGGATTTACTTCAAGCAAGAGGTCGGTGAGAACGGGAAGTACAGGCACTAATTTTAACCGCGGAGGCGGTACAGGTTTTGGAAAATAAATTAGCAAAGGGGATAGAATAATGGATAATCAATATGTTGCTACCATAGTTTACGCACTTTTAAGTCTTGTGCTTATGTTTGCAGGTTATAAAGTTTTTGATCTTATTACTCCTTTTAAATTTAATGAGGAAATAAAGGAAAGGAATCCTGCTGCGGGTTTGATAGTTGCGGGTTTGTTTATTGCTATTGCTATAATAGTTAGGGCAAGTATTCTGTAAAAGATTCAGAACACTTGCTTTGCACGTGAAGGTTTTGTGCATTGTTTTATTGCAATTGCACCATTATTTTAGTTTTTTAATAATTTGCCGTATAAATTATTGAGGGAGGTTACATATTATGGAAGGAATTATTAGTTCCATTTTATATTTTTTGATAGGGCTTGCCGCATGTGTCTTGGGATATAAAATATTTGACTGGATTACGCCTTTTGATCTTAACAAGGAAATAGATGATCATAATATGGCAGCAGGTATTGTAATTGCAGGTATTTTTATAGCTGTGGCAATTGTTGTAAGCGCAGCCATGATTTAATTTAAAAAGATTATAAAATAAGCAAAATGCTCACATTGAGAAGGAGCAGGGATTTTTGTATGAATAAGGAAAAAGCAATTGATGCAAACCCTTTATTATTGGCTATCTTTATAATAGCAATATGCGGTATAATATATGAACTTATTATCGGCAGCATAAGCTCATTGCTTTTGGGAGACAGTATAAAACAGTTTTCAATAACCATTGGGCTTTTTATGAGTGCTATGGGATTTGGGTCATATTTTTCCAAGTATTTCAAGAAAAACCTATTTACTTTTTTTGCAGGGATAGAGCTTTGCATCGGCATGATAGGCGGATTGTCGGGAATTATACTATTTAGCGCATATGCATTTACGGATTTATATGTATTTGTTATGTATTCGGTAATAATCTTGATAGGAATTCTTGTGGGGCTTGAAATACCGATAGTTACACGTATAATTGAGAGCCAGAAAAACAATCTGAGGCTAACCTTGGCAAATGTGCTGAGCTTTGACTATATAGGTGCATTAATTGGATCTATTGCATTCCCTTTACTTTTATTGAAGCATTTAGGTAATGTAAGGACAGCATTCCTGGTTGGGTTTATTAACATATGTGTAGCCGTAATGGTGATATTCAAGTACCAATCATATTTAAGGAAGCCGGGGATAATGAAAATGGTATCCATACTGTGCGCCCTTGTTACAGCTTTGGGCTTTTTTACGGGAAAGTTCAGCGCCGACTACCTTGAGCAGCAGTTTTACCGGGATACCATAATCTATAAAAATCAAACCCAGTATCAAAATCTTGTTATTACTGCTAACGCTAACGATATCAGATTTTTTATTAACGGAAATATCCAGTTCAGCTCTGTGGACGAGTACCGCTATCACGAAGCTCTGGTACATTTGCCCATGGGTATATACAGGCCTAAAAAACAGGTTCTTATCCTTGGGGGAGGGGATGGGCTTGCCGCAAGGGAGGTTTTAAAACACCCGGAGGTGGAAAATATAACGTTGGTTGACCTGGATGCTGAAATAGTTGAATTAGGCAGAACGAACTCTATCATCAGCAGGCTTAATGAGGGAGCACTTGATAATCCTAAGGTGAAAGTAGTAATAATGGATGCGTTTAAATTCCTGGAGAAGTCTCAAAAAAAGTTTGATGCGGTATTTGTAGACATGCCGGACCCAAATGATGAGTCACTTAACAAGCTGTATACCAATGTATTTTACCGTTTGATTAAAAACCGCCTTTCAGAAGACGGGGTGGTTTCAATACAATCTACCAGCCCCTATTTTTCGCCAAAAGCATATTGGAGTATAAGAAAGACTGTTGAAAGTGAAGGAATGTATACTTCAGGATATCACGTAAATGTACCCTCTTTTGGAGACTGGGGATTTACCATAGCTTCAAAGCAGTCTTTTGAGCCGGAAGATATAAAACTGGAGGTTCCTACCAGGTTCTTGACCGAAGAGATGATAAAGTCACTGTTTTACTTTGCCAAGGATGAGCGTGTGGATATGGAAAAGGTTGAAGTCAATACGTTGAACCATCCTGTATTGCTTGACTATTATGAAGAGGGCTGGTTGGGATATTGACTTTACGGGCTAGTAGCGGATTTCATATTGTATAGATTTATTGTATTAAATTATATTAACCGCGGAGGAAAAAATTTTGGCAGTATAAACGGGATGGTGGTGTGAAAATGTTTTCAGTTGTAGTTGTCTTTTTTAAGACATTGCATGTATCCCTGGCAAAAAATAACGTTTATAAGGTTTTAATCGGCATGGTGTTTATTATGCTGACAGGTACGGTATGCTTTTATTATTTTGAGCGGCCCAATATAGAGGAATTGTCCTTCTGGGATTCTCTCTGGTGGAGTTTTGTTACTGTGACTACTGTAGGGTATGGAGATTATTTTCCCGTATCCTTTCCCGCAAGAATAATGGCCGTTATTCTTATGATTACCGGGATAGGAGCTTTTGGCTTTGTTACTGCGGCGGTAGCTTCGGCTTTTGTTGAGTTGAACATTAAAAGGAGGATGGGGCTTTTGAAACTGGATTTGTGTAACCATGTTGTTATTGTTGGGTGGAACAAGAAGGCGCTGAATATTGTAGAAGAACTTGCTAGGGAAACACCGGAGAGGAAAATTGTTGTAATAGATGAAATCGAACAGTTGGAGACTGAATATAAGCAGGTATATTTTGTAAAGGGAAAGGGTACTGAGGACTGTGTACTTGAAAAAGCATCTGTGAAGGATGCCTCCCTGGCTATTGTTCTTGCCGACGACAAGGCTGCAGATGAGGAGGGGGCGGACGCAAAGGCGGTAATGGTGTGCCTTGCCGTCAACCATATCAATCCCAAGCTCCGTCTGGTTGCTGAGGTAGGCAATGAAGAGCATCTTCCCCATTTCAAAAGAGCAAATGTTGATGAAGTATTTGTAAGCAGTGTGCTAAGCAGCAAGCTTCTTGTACGGGGAGCTATATATCCCAGCGTATCCCATGTTGTTAACGAACTGATTACCAACAGCAGGGGCAGTGAGTTTTACGAGATGGATTTGTCCGATGAATGTGCTGGAATGACTTTTAAACAACTGGTTGACGATTTTATGCAAAAAAATAAAGGAATTCCCATTGGAGTTGCAAACGAGAAGGGAACTAAGGTAAATCCTGACGGGAGCCATATACTTGTTAAAGGTGATACTTTAATCTATATTGGCAGGAATTCATACAATTGATATAAATCCGGAAGATAATAGCAAATTCGTACTTTTTAGCCTTGCAAATGATAATATTATCTATTATAATCAAATAATAACAATGTTAAGGTGGATTGGGTGTTGATGAGCAAAGAGATGTTTTTGCAGCAGCTTAGACAAAAAGGATATAAGGTTACTTCCCAAAGGCAGGTTATTCTTGATTTTATTGCGCAAAATAAAGGAGAGCATCTTAGCCCTGACGAAATATATGAAAGGATAAAAAAAACCAATCCTGAAATTGGTTTGGCTACTGTCTACAGGACATTGGCGCTTTTATGCAAAATGAAGTTTATACATAAGCTGGACTTCGACGATGGGTGCAGTCGCTATGAACTGAACAGGCATGAAGGTGACCACAGGCACCATCATCTTATATGTACCATATGCGGTTCGGTAACGGAGGTTGAAGAAGATTTGCTGGACAGCTTGGAGGAACAGGTTATGAGAAAAAACGGGTTTATAGTAAAGGACCACAGGGTAAAGCTTTACGGATACTGCAAGGAGTGCAGGAAAAAGCAGTGAGCAGCATATAATTGAAAAATACTCATTATATAATAAAAAAAACCGGATTTAAGGCCGGTTTTTTTATATACTCTAGTGCTCTATTGTAACATGCTTATGAGTATTCCGGCGGCAATAGCGGAGCCTATAACACCTGCAACATTTGGGCCCATTGCGTGCATAAGCAGGTAATTTCGCGGGTTTGCCTCTGCTCCTACCTTCTGGGAAACTCTTGCGGCCATTGGTACTGCGGAAACTCCGGCAGAACCTATAAGCGGATTAACTTTTCCACCCGTAAGCTTGTACAGGATTTTGCCAAAAAGGACTCCGAAGGCTGTTCCTATTGAAAATGAAACCAGGCCAAGGAGAACTATTCCAACAACCTGAAACCCATATCCGGGTTGAGTTAGCTTTTCAGCACTCATTGTTGCGCCTACCGTAATGCCTAAAAATATTGTTATGATATTCATAAGCTCATTCTGGACAGTTTTAGTCAGCCTGTTTACAACACCGCTTTCCTTTAAAAGGTTGCCGAACATAAGCATACCCACAAGGGGTGCCGACTTGGGTATCAGTAGTACAACCAAAAGGGTGACTACAACAGGGAATACCACCTTTTCCAGTTTGGAGACAGGCCTTAATTGTTTCATAGGGACTTCCCGTTCTTTTTTGGTAGTAAGAGCCTTCATAATAGGGGGCTGGATAAATGGCACCAAAGCCATATAAGAATATGCGGCTATTGCTATTGCCCCAAGAAGTGTGGGAGCAAGTATTGCAGCCGTATAAATTGCGGTTGGTCCGTCGGCTCCCCCAATTATTGCTACCGCACCTGCTTCCTTAGCTGTATACCCTATCAGCCTTGCACCAATAAATGTTGCAAATATACCAGTTTGGGCTGCCGCACCCAGGAGCAAACTCTTTGGGTTTGCAATCAATGGACCGAAATCGGTCATGGCGCCGATACCCAGAAATATGAGCGGGGGATAGATGCCTAATTTTACGCCAAGATAAAGAAAATCCAAAAGCCCGCCTTCATTTACAAGCTGCTGAATATTAACATGGTCACCGGAAAAAAGCTCAGGGTGCATAAGATCAGTATTAGGGAGGTTGGCGAGAAACATACCAAATGCTATTGGGATCAGCAAAAGAGGTTCACACTTTTTGACTATGCCAAAGTAAAGTAATAAAAATGCAATCAGCATCAAAACATAATTCAGCCAGTAGTCAAATCCTCCTGCAAAGCCTGAGCTACTCAATAAATTTGAAATACTGTTAAAAAAATTGCTCATACCTTAATCCCACCTTTAGAATAATTTATTAATAAAAGCCTTATCTAATTGATATTTGTTCTATTTTACCTGTTGTATTCCAAACAGGTGACGCTTTGTCAACGCGCCTGAATGACTTGACTTTCAAACTGTTTTTAATTTCCCTTCCCATATATGTCTGTACGGCCGAGGTAAGTACTGCAACCAGTTCCGCATCATTTATGTTTTCAATTGAGGAACCGATTATTTTTTTATCAGGCACTCCTTCAATTGTTATTTGATCTGAAGATTTTTCCGTTTCATCATTATTTTTCCGGTTTTTTCTTCTGCCGAATATTTTGCCAAAAAGATAAAGAGTGAAGGATAAGAGTATCAATGCGAAAAAAACTATGGTAATTCCTACAAGCAATACATTTAATGAGCTGGTTTCCATATTTTGCACCCCCTGCTGTTGAAGTAAAAATTTTTCGTGTTAAATCTATCATAACCGCTATTCATAGTCAACAGCAAATATATTCAAAAAGCTGTCCTTTATTTTAAGTGCTTTTGAAATAAGTGTGGTATAATAAATAAGAAAAAATGATCAATAATGAGAAGTATACATCAATAATTCCAATAGAGTCAGAAATTTGACAAATGTATAAATACCGGCAATTTTGAGCAGGGTATAAGGAAAGCAAATGTGGAATGAACGGTTAAGAAAGGAAGAGAGATAAAAAATGTTTGATAAAAGGATAAATATTTTTGTAGGGCATTTTGGAAGCGGTAAAACTGAAGTTTCCGTTAATTCAGTATTATTAATGAATGAAAGAAATTACAAAACGGCTATAGTTGATCTTGATATTGTAAATCCTTTTTTTAGGACTGCAGATGTAAAAAAAATTCTTGTTGATAAGGGTATAAAAGTCATAACGCCTGTTTTTGCAGGATCCAATACAGATGTACCTGCCCTTCCTGCGGAGATAAGCTCTGTCTTCGACAATCAGGAGGACAGGATTTTTATTGATGTAGGTGGGGATGAGCTTGGGGCCAGGGTCCTGGCAAGATACAGGGAAGGAATACTGGAAAATGAACACGATGTTTTTATGGTTGTTAATACAAAAAGACCCGAAACAGATAATGACAGTAAAATTTTGGACTATATATCGTTAATTGAAAACAGCTCCGGCATTAAAATTTCCGGATTAATCAATAATACAAATTTATTGAATGAAACAACAAACGCACACATCATGAAAGGTCAGGAAATATTAAACAGGGTGAGCAAATCAAGCAAAATACCTGTAAGGTTTATAAGTGGATTCAAAAGGGATGTGCTGAGCTTAAATGTTGCTGTTGAAAGGATTATACTCAACAGAATGATAAAAACACCCTTTGGTAATTTTTGATCTAAATTGTTGATAAAATATTTTAAAAGATTTATAATATAGTTAATAATACAACCAGGTCATATAACCAGTTGATAGTACTACAGTAAAAGAAAGCTTGCAGCATGCTTTTATTTGATTGGGGTTCCGGTATTAATAGCTGTATTGCTAAATGATTAAGAAAAATAGAAATTTATTTACTTAAAGGTTATTTTAAGTTTTTTAAAATAAAGGTGGGAAGGAAATGGCAAAAATAGTTTTTATTGAAGACAGGTGTAAGTCATGCAAGCTTTGTACGACAGTATGTCCTAAGAATATTTTGTTTATGGATTCAAAAAAATTAAACAAAAGAGGATTTAATCCGGTGGCTGTAAGTGATATGGACAAATGTACCGGTTGTGGTTTTTGTGTAACAATATGTCCGGATTGTGCAATAGAAGTTGAGAAATAACTTGGATGGGGGGAAGGTATAAATGGCAGAAAAAGTACTGATGAAGGGTAACGAGGTTATTGCGGAGGCCGCCATAAGAGCGGGTTGTAAACATTATTTCGGGTATCCTATAACACCCCAGACGGAAATAGCACATTACATGGCAAAAAAACTGCCGGAAATCGGGGGGGTTTTTGTTCAGGCAGAAAGTGAAATTGCAGCAATAAATATGGTATATGGAGCGGCAGCGGCGGGTATAAGGGTAATAACATCTTCTTCCAGTCCCGGAATTAGCCTTAAGCAGGAAGGCCTTTCATACATTGCGGGGGCAGAGCTGCCCTGTGTTGTTGTGAATATTGTCAGATGCGGACCTGGTCTTGGGGGGATACTGCCGGCTCAATGTGATTATTTCCAGGCTGTTAAGGGTGGAGGGCATGGGGATTATAGGATGGTTGTTTTTTCGCCTTCCAGTGTTCAAGAGCTTTATGAGCTTACCGTTGAAGCTTTCAATGTTGCGGACAGGTATAGAATTACGTCTATGATTATGGGAGACGGTATGCTGGGGCAAATGATGGAGGCAGTGGAGTTTAAAGATGAAGAAAATATAGAAACCGTTGAAAAGGATTGGGCTTTAACCGGTACCAGGATGAAAAGGGAACATAATATAATTACATCTGTAAATGTTAACCCTTATGAGCTTGAAAAAATAAACGAAGGGCTGCAGGCAAAATATAAAAAAATAGTAGAAAATGAGCAAAGGGTTGAAATTTATAACTGTAAGGATGCGGATGTAATTATTGTAGCACATGGAACAGTTGCACGAATAATTAAAAATGTAATTGAAACGCTAAAACACGAAGGAATAAGGGTGGGACTTATAAGACCAATAACATTGTGGCCTTTTCCAACGGAAATTTTTGAAAAATATGCAAGCGTGCCTAAAATGTTTCTAACTGTGGAACTGAGTGCCGGGCAAATGGTTGAAGATGTACGCCTGGCTCTAAATGGTAAGAAGCCTGTTTATTTTTATGGAAGGATGGGCGGAATGATACCTACTCAGAAAGAAATAATGGATAAAATTAAATCAATATTAAGGGGGGATAGGGATGGCTAAGGTTGTTTTTAAAAAACCGCATGCTCTTGCCGGCGGTCCCATGCATTATTGTCCCGGATGTACTCATGGGATAATACATAGGCTTATTGCCGAGGTTCTTGACGAGTTGGATATAGAAGGAAGTACAATAGGTATCTCACCTGTTGGATGTGCATATAATAACTACCTTTATTTTAATTGTGATATGATCCAGGCAGCCCACGGGAGGGCTCCTGCAGTTGCTACAGGGATAAAAAGGTCAAGGCCCGATAATATTGTTTTTACTTACCAGGGTGACGGAGACCTTGCCGCAATAGGTACTTCGGAGATTGTCCACGCCGCAACAAGAAGTGAAAATATCACTATAGTTTTTGTTAACAATGCAATTTATGGTATGACTTCGGGTCAAATGGCTCCAACTACATTGCTTAACCAGGTTACAACTACTTCACCCTACGGAAGAACAACCAAGCTGCACGGTTATCCCGTCAAGGTGTCGGAAATGCTTTCAACTCTTGATGGAGCTTCATATATAGAAAGAGTATCTACCCATGATGTTAAGAATATTTTTAAGACAAAAAAGGCTATTAAGAAAGCATTCATGGTTCAAATGGAAAAGAAAGGTTTTTCATTGGTAGAAATCCTTTCTTCATGTCCTACAAATTGGGGTATTAGTCCCCAGGAAGCATTGAAATGGATTGAAGAAAAGATGACACTTGTTTTTCCCATAAGGATTTTTAAAGGTTTTGACCTGGAGGTGGGTAAATAATGCCAGTTAAAGAAATTATTATTTCAGGCTTTGGAGGACAGGGTATACTATCGGGGGGAAAACTGATAGCCTATGCGGGTATGCTGGATAGTAAAAATGTATCCTGGCTTCCGTCATATGGCCCTGAGATGAGAGGAGGCACGGCAAACTGCCATGTAGTCGTATCAGAGGAACCGGTAGGCTCACCAATACTTAATTCGGCGGACATTCTTATAGCTATGAATGGACCTTCCCTGGATAAATTTGAAGATTATATAAGGGAAAATGGTATTATTATCACGGATAGTTCTCTTGTAGAGAGGGAAAGCAGCAGAGAAGATATAGGGTTTTTCAGTATTCCTGCCACAAAACTGGCAGGGGAAATGGGTAACCAGACCTTTGCCATAGTGATACTTTTAGGAAAAATGCTTGCAGAAACCCAGGTAGTAACCAAGGATAGTTTCATCAGCTCTTTAAAAAAGGTATTACCGGAAAAATACCAGTATATGATACCCGATGAAATAAAGGCACTGGAAATGGGAATGGAATCATAAGGCGAGTCAAGGGGACGTTTCGTATGACTCGCTTTTTAAAGCGAGTCATACGACACGTCGCCTTGACTTGCTTGACTAACGGAATACTATTATTTCGGCTCTGCCGCCGTATTGGTGTGATTTGTCCAGGTGTACGGAAACTTTAGTATATTCCTTATCAGTGTCTACATCCTCAATGGTACCGGATGTATAGTTGCCGTCGTTATTTCTGAAATAGAGTGCAATGTCATTATTAAACCTGTATATTTTGCTTCCCACTTTGATTCTGCCGGAGTCGATTGCAGCTACTTTTGTTGATTCTGCCCAGGCGTTGTTATAGCCTTTAACAGACTGTATCTTGCCATTTTCCATCCTTAATTCCAATACGCTGCCAACCCCTATGCCGGAAAGGGTCGTTGCAGTCTGGTATTGTTCACCTCCAACAAGTAATTTTATAGTATGGACAGTTCCCGTTTTTTCTGAGTGTGAGCTTTTAATATCCGTAATAATTCCAAGCCGGTATCCTTCGTCAAGAATGTTATCTGTAAATATTACATTAATGTCCTCAAAATCTCCTGTTTTATTCAAATACTTTATTTTCCCCAATTCTATTTTGCCGTCGGGCATTTTAGACCAATTCATTACGCTGGCATCAGAATTTTTACCGTAAATATTTTCAATAAGATTGAAAATTACTACATTGTCCGACACATAATTGTCGTCGATTTTCCCTTCTATTTTGTCAATAACATGTATTTTTGTGTATTCAAAATCTATTTTTTCAAGTAATGCTTTATCATATCCGGTGTCATCCGTTGATATTTCCTCTACGGCAAGCTTAACGAGCTTCCCTTTAAGGACGGATTTGTCTTCCTTAACAGTAAATGTTTCAATAGTGCCGTCTGCAAGAAGCAAATTGACATAATAATCAGTTCCTGAAAGAATAGTTTTTGAATAAGAGTCAAGTACCAGTGCAAAATTGTTATTGTCCATATACCCGTTGTGTATTATATCCACAACTGTCCCATCATGGCCAAGCAAAGCCGTTATATTGTCACCTGCGGAAATCAGCCCGTTCATATTTATAGTATTAATGTCAAAGCTTTTATTAAGATTTAGATTTTTATCCTTTATCTGTACGGACTGTGGAGAAATTTTGTTTGGCAGTATTGCTTGAAGGTCTCCTGAAATTTCATTATCTATTACAAGTATATAAGCTTCATATTCCCAAAGGTCGGATACTTTATATACGACATCATTATATTCGATACCGCTGAAGGATATTATTTTTCCGTCTTTTGTTATTGGTTTTCCATAGGTGCTTATACTGCCGATTTTATAAGTGCTCCTGTTTGTATTTTTTGCAATTTCCGGGCTGCTGTATACAGGGTCGAAAATAGCTATGTACTTACAATCGCCGCTGCCTGAATCCTTTGCCAGAACAAGTGAAGAGCCTGTTTGTATAATGCCTGCCACATTTTCATATTTTAAAATACTGCCGCCGTGATAGTACTCACAATGGTAAGGAAGGTTCAGGACCACCTCCTTTAAACTGCTGCTGCATTGCAGTTCATTTCCATGTATGCTTTTTACTGCCAGTTTTTCATAGCTTCTGTCATTTTGATAGGCAGATGAAATAATATTATCTTCAACAACCGCTACATACTCGATTCCGGGCATTAGGACGAGGGAGGGAGAATGATCAAAAACCCCTTTATTTGTAATTACCTGGTTGTTTTTAAGACTGGTATCCGTAATGCTGTTGCCTGTAATAACCAGATTTATAAAATGGCCGGATGCGTCTGCGTAAGTTTTATCCGAATCCTTAATCTTGGTATTAAGAAACCTGTCCAGCATAAGGGCAATTGAACCCCGTGGGACAAAATCACCTGCACTTAGTCCTATGTTTTCCGTAAGTCCCAGAGAATCTGCCTTGTCCAGATAATTGCCGGGCCAGATTCCATATAAATCACCGGTTGTATAACCAAGCTGTGTTACAAAAGCTGCTATAACTTGAGCAAATGTTATGTTTTTCGACGGTTTAAATGAACCGTCAAGCTCACTTTTTACAAATCCTTTTTGCACAGCTACATTTATGTACCCGCTTGACCATAAGTCCGGGTCAACATCAGGGAAAACTGTTGAGCCTTTCCTGGCATCTGCCTCCTCCTGTAAACCTGCTGCAGCTACCATGAGCTTTGCGAATTCTTCCTTTGATACCGTCCTGTCGGGATAATATAAATCAGCTTTACTTATTATACCAAGTGAACTTAGCCGTTCCAACGAATTATAGTACAAAGCATCCCCTGAAACATCATTGAAGGCTGCGGTTACAGATACGGGCAGCAGTAAAATGCATAATATGATACTAATAGCTTTTCTAAGTTTTTTCAATGTATTCACCCCTTGTTTAAATTGTTAAATCACTCATATCTTAAGGCTTCTATTGGATTTAGCCTTGCTGCTTTATTGGCCGGGAACATACCGAACACCACACCAACTATTAAAGATATACCAAATGAGACAAATATCCAGATTGGAGAGTATACGGCAGGTACTAAACCCATCTTGCCAATAATTGTTATAGCACAGACACCAAGTATGATACCGGCGATTCCTCCTATTCCTGTTACCATAACAGCTTCTATAAGGAATTGTACAAGTATGTTTTTCCTCTTGGCCCCTATTGCCTTACGGATTCCGATTTCCCTGGTTCTTTCGGTTACGGAAACCAGCATGATATTCATTATGCCTATGCCGCCCACGACAAGTGATATTGTTGCTATGCCACCTAAAACCCCCATCATTATGCCTGTTATGCTTCCCAGAGTATCCAGCATTTGAGCTGAATTAAAAATGTTGAAGCTGTTGCTGTCGCTGTAAAATTTCAAGAGGAATTCTTCAAGCTTTACCATAGCCAAGTCCACTGATTCGGCAGTTGTTGCCAGTATAGTATAATTACTAATCCTGGAATTTTTCATAAGCCTTTGTGCAGTGGCGACAGGTATTATAACTTGATCGTCATCTGTTCCGTCAACTCCGTCCGCCACTTCTTCAAGAACTCCAATAACCTTGAATATTTCTCCGTTTATCTTTATGGATTTATCAAGGGGCTCCGTATCAGGGAACAATTCATTTTTTACTGCAGACCCAATGACGGCTGTTTTTTGTCTAAGGTCATTATCAATGGATAATATATACCTGCCGCTTTGTATACTTCTTTTGTTGATTAAAGCATAATCAGGCGTAGTTCCAATCAAGCTTGTATCTTTGATAATTGTTCCATATTTTAATGTGACGTTCCCACTTATACTTGGCGCAATTGCCGATATTATATCCAGGTTTTGGCTTGAGAAATCGGCCAGATCGGCATATTTCACATCCCTGTTGCTGTTTCTTGCCCTTATATTAACCCTTATAAGGTTTGTACCCAGTGAAGTCAATTGGTCGGTTATGCTTTTAGTGCTTCCCTGTGCAAAGGCAACAGCAGTTATAACGGCGCCTACTCCGATAATTACTCCAAGCATTGTTAAAAATGAACGAATCTTGTTTGAAAGAATGCTTTTTATTGCCATTCTATAAGCCTGCCATGTACCCATCAACCCACCTCCATATCTTCAGTGATTTTCCCATCCATGATACGCACCACTCTTTTTGCTTTCATTGCAATATGGTTATCGTGAGTTATGAGTATTATTGTGTTGCCCTCATCATTCAGCTTTTTGAAAATATTAATTATATCGTCACCGGATTTTGAATCAAGGTTTCCTGTGGGTTCATCTGCAAGTATTATAGGAGGTTTAGTTACAAGTGCCCTTGCAATTGCCACCCTTTGCTGCTGCCCGCCCGATAATTCGGCGGGTTTGTGGTATAGCCTGTCACCCAATCCCACATTTTCCAGGGACTTTTTTGATTTTTCATATCTTTCTTTGGAGCTGCTTCCAAGGTAAATCATTGGTAATTCGACATTTTCAAGTGCCGTGAGCTTCGGAATAAGATTAAAGCCCTGGAATACAAAACCGATTTTTGAATTTCTTATTTCGGCCAGCTTATCCTCATTCAATTCACTGACTTCGCTGTCTTCAAGCCAATAATTTCCTGAAGAGGGAGTATCAAGACATCCAAGCATATTCATAAGCGTTGATTTGCCTGAACCGGAGGGACCTACAACGGCAACAAACTCATGAGCTCTAATATGCAGATCGATTCCATTTAATGCTTTAACAACTGTTTCACCCATAATATACTGCTTATGCATATTTTCTATTCTTATCATTTCTACCTCCTTAAGGCTCCACCCATTCCAGGCATTCTAAAACTTGAATTATTTTGGCCTTCTTCACTTTCCTGGCTTGAAGATGAAACAGCAAGGGGTGGAAGTACAACAATATCTCCTTCTTCCAATCCGCTTATAACTTCAATATATGTCTCATTATTGACACCCGTTTGTACTGTTTTCCTGTATGCACCATTATAATAGTTATTTTCGGCAGTTTGAGCATTTACCGGACCACCGTTATTTTGTGCCTGCCTGAATTGTTCCATAATTGCTTCACGGTCGCCGCCTGATTCTTCAATTTGTTTTCTCATTGCGGCTCGTTGCTCCTCAGTCATATTTCCCCTCGGATTTTGGCCCTGTTGTCCCATTTGGCCCTGCCTTTGCCTTGGGTTTTGCTGGCTTTGGGAAGCATCACCCGTATCCGGGCCGTTAGGGTCCTGAACTGAAGGTGCTTCACCTACTACCCAGACGAAGGCGCTGTTGCCTGCCATTGTTACTGCCTCAATGGGAACCAGCAGAACATCCTGCTTGTTTTCTACGAGTATTTCAGCATTGGTATTCATTCCACCTCTCAAACCTTCCGCACCAGGCAGGGTAATAGTAACAGGATATGTTGTCACTCCGTTGGACGACTTGCTTTCAACAGCTATTTGAGAAACCTCACCGGATAGCGGAGAATTAAGTGTTTGAGATATGGCATCAACAGATACGTTAACGGATTGTCCTATTTCTATCCGGGAAATATCCAGTTCGTCAATGGCAACGTCAAATTCCATTTGATCTGTGTTTACGATTGTCATCAAAACCGTACCCGCTTTTACCTGGTCACCGGGATTGATTGTTTTTATGCTTACTATGGTGCCTTTTATGGGAGATTTTATAGAATAATAATCCAGCTCTTTTTCAGCCAATTCCAGCTGCATTTCAAGCTCCTTTACCTGGAGGGCGGCGCTGTCCTTAGATACCATTGTATCATCATTATGCATAAGTACGAGTACTTGTCCGCTGTTGACATATTGGTTGTCCACAACGTTCACCTTTATAACGTCACCGGTTGTTTGAGCTTTTATTGTACTTTTATCAATATAACTTAATTTTCCCGTATCCGAACTTGATTTTACTCCACCCGCTGTTGAAATTTCAGCACTTACCTCCATTCCTTCTACAATTAGACCGGGATTTGGTATTTGAATTTCAACATTATATAAAAGTGTGCCGCCGGTTGAGACATAGGGCTTATCATTAACATATGTAACAGTGCCTTCGATACTTTGCAGAAGCTCCTGCAGGTTTACCTTTGCCTTGCTGCCTTGGGATATGCCGGAAATTGATGTGAAAGATAAGACGGCCTTAAGCTTTGACTGGTCTGTCAAAGTCATAAGGACAGCATTTTTATTTGCATTATCTCCCGTTGAAACAGAAACATTCGTAATTCTTCCGCTGAATGGCGCGGATATTGTCATACCATTAATGCTTTTTTGAAGGTTTTCATATGACAGCTTTTTTTGTTCCAGATTGTTTTTCAGTTTTTCAAAGGAAAGGAGGGCGTCCGAGTTATCAATCTCCAGCAGAATATCACCTTCATTGACAGTATCACCCACATCGAAATTTACACTTAAAACATCGCCCGGTACGTTTGATGAAATATCTTCCCTGACGGATGGTGTTAATGAACCTGAACCCGATAAAGCGACGGTTAAGTCCCCTTTTTTTAAAACAGCCGTACGTTGTTCCTGCATGTCTTCATTGCCTTTATTTGCTCTAAGCGCTCCAACTGTTGTTAGTGCGGCAGCAGCAAAAACTAATACAAGGCAGGAAATAAGAAGCCATTTCGGAAATTTAAGCTTGCCTCTTTGCTTTATAATTGTACCTATACCTTTCAAGATACCATCTCCTTTGTCTATATTTTATTAAAGGTTTTTAAGTCCAATGGATTCTTTTTACTAAAAGATTATAAGTGAAATTTATGGAACGCAAGTGTTGGAATTGTGAACATTCTGTTAATATGCACTAGTACTCTATTCCATAAATCCATACCAGCATTTTGCGGCATATTTTCCCATATTGCTTCGTTGTCGTCAATCGCAATACGTCAGTATTACTCAATC
>JANQLN010000023.1 GCA_028280575.1 Clostridia bacterium | reverse complement strand
TAACATGGCTGGAATTTAGAAAAAGTAAAAAAGGATAGGGTGAAATCACAAAAGCAAATATTATATATTAAAGAAGCTAACAAGAAAAAATGGTTGAATACATGGTAGCCGATTATTTTATTTGCTGTTTTTTTGTCAGTACTTAATATAAATAAGTATATACATTTTTTCAGAAGCAGCCTTTGATAAAATACCCCTAAATCCTGTCTGATTAGCGGCATTTAGGGGTTGTAGTTTTGCATAAAGTTGTAGTGCAAAATTAAAGTATTTAACCATTCCAAAATTATTAATTTTACATAGATATAATCTCCTGCAGAAACTGCTGTTTATTATACAGTGGTTAATTTTCAATATCATTATTGATAATTATATCCATGAATACTACGATATACACCGAATTCACTTTAGCGTTAATGCTAGCAGATAAACCTACACTCAGGACAATTCCATTAGCTATCTCAAATACAAAGGATAATTAATTATATTATGCGGTTTGCAGTATTGGTTTTAGGCAGTATACCCGTTATAAATCAGATGATTTGGCGGGCGTGGGAATAACACCTGATAAAGTTAAGAATCAATAAATGAAGTTTTGAACTAAAATTAGAATGATAACAGTTGCCTTTAAATTTTACAAGCTTATTTATAATTATATGTTGATTTATTTAAATTAATGTGATATCATATAATTAACGTTAAAGTATATGATTATACTAAAGAGGATTCAATATTATGGGTATTGTCTTTGACATACAGCATTTTTCTATTCATGACGGGCCGGGAATAAGAACGATAGTATTTCTGAAGGGATGTCCTCTGAAATGCAAGTGGTGTCATAATCCGGAAGGTATCTCAATAAATGCTGATTTGTCGTTTATAAACGAAAGATGCATTGGGTGCGGAAACTGTTTTAATGTGTGCCGGCAGAATGCACATATTATTAAAGACGGACTTCATTTAATCGATTGGAAACTTTGTAATAGGTGCGGCGAATGTGTGGAAGTTTGCTATGCAAAAGCGCTTAAGTTATCAGGAATGCAAATGAGCACAGAAGAAGTTATATCTGAAGTAATGAGGGATGTTGATTTTTATAAGGACAGCGGAGGGGGAATTACCCTTTCTGGAGGTGAACCGTTTATGCAGCATGAGTTTGCAGCAGATATCCTGAAGAAGGCGAAAAAAGAAGGGTTGAATACTGTAGTTGAAACCTGTGGATACGCACCTTTCGAGGTGTTGGAGAAAGCGTTGCCTTATGTGGACCTCTTTTTGTATGATTATAAAGCAACGGATGGAAGTATGCACAGAGAACTAACTGGAGTTGACAACACACTTATAATCAGCAATTTGTATGGATTACATGATAAAAAAGCAAATATTATATTACGCTGTCCCCTTATCCCTAACTATAACGATACAGAAGAGCATTTAATGGGAATAAGCAGATTGACCAGGGAACTCCCGCTTTTACAGGGTGCAGAGATTCAGCCGTACCACAGTTTGGGGATTCCCAAATTAGAACAATTTGGAATTGAATCTGGTTGGCTTTTGAAAGCTGAAACTCCCGCAAAGAAACTGCAGGATGATTGGACCAAAAAGCTTAAAAAATACGGAGCAAGATTAATAAACGGATAGGAGGATATGATGTCATTATTAGGCCTAGACATAGGGACCACAGGTTGTAAATGTACAATGATAAGTATTGATGGAACCATTGTCGATTGTTTATACAAGGAATATGATATTGTAACTCCCGGGGAGGGGATGTTTGAGTTAGATCCCCGGGAGGTGTGGAACGCCATAAAACATGTAATATTTGAAGTGAGTAACAGAAATCCCTTGGAATCCCCACTGGCCTTATCGATATCCTCTCTGGGAGAAGCTGTTATTCCAGTAGACGAAAAGGGAAGAATATTAGGCAATGCCATTTTATGTTCAGATTGCAGGGGGATACAACAGTGCAAAATTATACGTGAAAAGCTTGGAGCTGAAACAATTATGGAGCGTACGGGAATACCCGTAAATCCAATGTTTTCGATAAACAAAATACTGTGGCTAAAGCAAAACCACGATGAACTGTATAAAAAAACATGGAAGTTCATGCAGTTCGAGGATTTCGTGATTTTTAAGCTCACAGGAGAACCTGTGACAGATTATACACTTGCTTCAAGAACCATGGCTTTTAATTGCACGACACATGAATGGGACAGTGAAATTCTTACTGCACTTGATATATCTCCTGATTTATTTCCAGATGCTTTACGTTCGGGAACCATTGTCAGTAAAATAAAAAAATCTGTCGCTATTGAATTGTCACTTACTGTTGATCTAATCATAGTAACCGGAGGGCATGATCGCACCTGTGAAGCTCTGGGGGCCGGGATACTGGATAATTCAAAAGCTGTTGACGGGATAGGAACTGCAGAGTGTATAACAATGGTATACCCTCACCCGGTTCTAAATGACAAAATGATAGAAAGTAATTTTTGCAGCACCCCTTATATTGTTACGGGTATGTATATGACACTGGCCTTCGCCTTGACTTCCGGGGCAATACTGAAATGGTACAGGGAAATATTTGCAGCCATGGAGAAACATAAGACACAGCAGCAGGGGAAAAGTGTGTATCAATTACTGGATTCAAAGGTTTCGGATAAACCCTCACGGCTGCTGGTACTTCCACATTTTGCAGGTTCAGGAACTCCATATATGGATAACAGTTCGAAAGGATGCATATTAGGACTTTCCATCAATACAGGAAAACATGAAATATACCGGGCTGTCATGGAAGGGATAACTTACGAAATATTGTTGAATATAGAGCGCTTGAAAGAATGTGGAATTAAGACTGCTTCTTTACGATGTGTTGGCGGCGGTTCAAGATCCGATGTGTGGTTAAGGGTTAAGGCTGATATACTTGGAATGCCTGTTGAAAAACTAAGCATATCAGAAGGAGGAACCATAGGGACTGCAATATTGGCTGGTACAGCCACAGGTGTGTACTCATCATACAGGGATGCTGTTAATAAAATCGTTAAGATACAAAAAAGGATTGAACCTGATAATCAAATGCATGATATATACATGGAAAACTACAGAAAGTACAAAAAAATCTATTCAAGAATTAAAGAAATATTTTATTAAGGAAGAGATGAATAATGCCTGTTATAACTGAAAAATGTGAAGCTCTGAAAGTAATGGAAAAATTCAGCCGGGACAGGCTGAGTATGGCGGTTTTCTGCACAGCAAGCCACTGGAATACTGAAGCCATATTACTGGCCGCCAGCAGGTATGCAAGGAAGAAGGGGATAGATCAAATGCCTATTACCGTTGCCATAACATACAATTACAAATATATGGCCCAAGCAAGGCGGGTGACCCGTTCCGGCAATCCCAGAACAGGATTTATCTCTTTAATGAAGCATCTGGACACCTTATGCGGACACAGTTACTCAGATTATCACAATATTATTGTTTTGCCGCATCTGGATCACGCAAACCCATTCAGGGACCAATGGCCTTTAAGCAAAGGACTTGGTTATCTTGCCAGTGTAATGTTTGATGCCCAGGAATTGCCATATGAAGAAAATATGGAGCTTACCAGGAATTATGTCAGGTTCTGCGGTCAGGACACATTGGTTGAAGGTATCATTGAACAACTTGGAGTAGAAGGTATACATGGCAAAAAACAAGCTGACGGTTATGTGGAAAAGGCAGTTAGTTATATTGATAGAACCAGAGTTGACTTTTTAGTTGCAGACCTTGGGACTGAACAGCAGTCAACTTCAGCGGGCAATTGCAGTTATCTTGCGCAGAGAGCCGTATCCTTGACGGAAAGACTGGGAAAACCTATGCTTGTTTTACATGGGACATCTTGCTTAAGCAAAGAACAAATTTATACATTGGGCAATGACGGAGTCATCCGGGTGAATATGTGGACGCGTATTGCAAGAGAAGCCGGACAGCATGCGGCAAGGAATATCGCTTCAAAAATAAATGACATACAAAAAGGTAGTTTCGAGGCTGCGGAATCCAGACAATACATACATGATTCGATAGAAAAAGCGGCGGAAATCATGGAAGATGTGCTGGATGTGCTTAGTTATCTCTAAGACAGGCTTTAAAAAAAATAGCGTATGTGAGGTGAATTATGCAGGGAAACAAGATAAGGATCGGATATTGTCCGACAAGACGTGAACTTTTTAGTGCTGAAGAAGCAGTCAGGTACCGGGGTCTTATTCTAAATATAATAAAGGCTGTCGGTAATTCAATGGTCGAAATAATTGATATCAATGATATAAATAAAGAAGGACTTTTACATGATGTCAATGATACAGAGGCAATTATACGGAAATTCAACATGGAAAAAGTGGATGCTCTTTTTCTTCCACACTGCAATTTCGGAACTGAGAATCTTGTAACGGAAGTTGCCAGGGCAATCCCGGTTCCTGTACTGTTATGGGGACCAAGAGACGATGCCCCTCTCTCAAACGGAATGAGGATACGTGATACACAATGCGGAATGTTTGCAACCGGAAAGGTATTGAGGCGCAACAATGTAGCATTCACATACCTTAATAACAGCTATATAGAGAGTAACTATTTTAAGGAAGGATTTATCCGTTTTATTAAAACCGCAAACGTCGTAAGGCAGTTTAGAAATGCAAGGGTATTACAGATATCAACAAGACCTACAGGCTTCTGCAGCGTTATATGTAATGAAGGAGAGCTTGTTGAGAAGTTTGGCATACATCTTTTCCCAGTCTCTCTTGAAGAAGTGACGTCGAAAATTGACGGGATTATTTCTAAAAACAGTGATACTTTTAAGGAACAAGTGGAGTTTATTAAAACAAATATCAGTCCAAATATTGAAATCAGTGAGATTCAGAAGATGGTAGCATTGAAAATTGCCATCAGGATGACTTCAAATGAGTATAAGTGTAATGCAGCAGCCATTCAATGCTGGAATTCACTGCAGAATATTATCGGCATAATGCCTTGTCTTGCCAACTCTCTTCTGGCGGATGAAGGATTTCCGTGTGTCTGTGAAACTGATGTCAACGGAGCGATAACCGCACTTATGCTCCAGGCAGCCGGTATGAACGCGAAACCTGTTTTCTTTGCTGATATAACAGTAAGGCATCCGGAAAATAATAATGGGGAACTACTATGGCACTGCGGACCTTTCCCTTATTCCGCTGCAAGGGATAAAAGCAGCGGCAAGGCTGGAAAGCACTGGGTTCTAAAGAGTCAGGCCTATGGCACATGTGAGTGGGAAATTGCTCCTGGCGAGTTAACAATAGCACGTTTTGACGGTGACCACGAACAATATAGTTTGTTTGTGGGGGAATGCAAAAGCATTGAAGGGCCTTATACACGGGGGAATTATATATGGATTGAAACATCCAATTGGCCTAAATGGGAAAGGAAACTTGTTGAAGGGCCTTATATCCATCATGTAGTCGGTATGTACGGAAAGGTGGCAGAGATATTGTACGAGGCATGTAAATATATTCCTGCTTTGATGCCTGATCCTGTTGAACCCGGAAAAGATGAACTCATTGCAAGATGGACCGAGTAAATTTACAAAAAAAGTCGTTAATCATAAATTATGAAGGAGTAGAAATATGGTACACAATGTGAAGTTAAATGTTTTTCCTGCAGTTAAAGGAAGCAGGGTCAGCAAATATTTGTACAGTCAGTTCATTGAACACATCGGAAGGTGTGTTTACCCAGGAATTTGGGTTGGCAAAAACAGCAGAATAGATAACTATGAAGGTATAAGAAAAGATGTGGTAAGTGCACTGAAGAAATTGAAAATACCTGTAATAAGATGGCCCGGAGGCTGCTTTGCCGATACCTACCACTGGATGGATGGAGTCGGAGTTCCTGAAAAAAGGCCGGCTCGTTATAACCATTGGTGGAATCAACCGGAAAACAATGCTTTTGGAACGGATGAATTTATGAAGTTCTGTGGACTGATTGAAAGTAAACCTTACCTGGCATGCAATCTTGCCACTGGTTCCATAAAAGAATCATGCGACTGGGTAGAATACTGCAACTCCACACAGAAAACAGAAATTACGCGGATGCGTATTGAAAACGGGCACGAAGAACCATACAATGTTCAGTTCTGGGGAATAGGAAATGAGAATTGGGGATGCGGAGGCAATTTTGTTCCGGAGTATTATGCGGATAATTACAGAAGGTTTGCTACTTTCATACGGAAGACACTTGGGGAACAGGGCAGGCTGATAGCCTGCGGGGCTAACGTTGATGATCTTGAATGGAATGAAAGGGTTCTTGCAGCCATGAGAAAAAGAACCCGACTCATGGATTATTTATCCATACACGTCTATCACAGGCGTTATTTCTGGAAAGTACAGCCGGAAAGAGGGAACTGCAATGATCTTGATTTTACCGAACAGGATTATTACAACATGATTGCCTCTGTCGGCTGGATGGAGGAATTCATTCAAAGTTCAATAGGTCTTGTTACCGCGTATAGCCATTACGGACACCAGATAGGTATAATACTGGATGAGTGGGGAACATGGTATAAGAATGCAGTTAATGAAAACGGGATGTACCAACAGAATACTTTAATGGACGCGATTTATACAGCAGCCAGTTTCCATACTTTCCATCACTGCGGGGAAAAATTATTTATGACCAATATGGCTCAGGCAATAAATGTCCTGCAGGCATTGATACTGACAAAAGGGGATAGAATGGTCACAACGCCCACGTATCATATTTTTGAAATGTTTATGCCACACAGGGATAACACTAATATTGCTACTGTTGTTGACAACAATCCTGAGCTCATTTTACCTCATGGAAAGTCAACGGAGATGTTATCAATCTCATCAACATTCAATGAATCAAGAGGGGAACTGCACGTTTCTGTTGTAAATCAGAGCCTTGATACCAATATTGAAGCTGATATTGATATCTGCGACGGCAAAAAGTGGGTGATAGTCAATATGAGAAGACTTACAAGTGACGATATCCATGATCACAATACATTTGATGAACCTGAAAAAGTATTTCCTATGGACCTTGGTGTTGATAATCCTGTTTTGAACCGTGTTTCTTTTCCATCGAAGTCAGTTACAACGATAACTTTTAAGTGCACAAAAAAATGATGGTATGAAATGAAGGGAGAGATATAGTCATGCAAAATCCAGAAAAGCAAGTAGCAATAGTTACTGGAGCTTCCAGGGGGCTTGGCTTTGAGATTTCAAAAGTGTATACTCAGAATGGCATTAATGTATACATGATCGACATTAATGAAACAGGTAATAGTGATGCAGCAGAGGTGTTAAGAGAAATGACTGGCAAAGACTATCCTGTGGCTCTTAAGGCTGATGTTTCCTGTCCTGAAGAGGTTAAGAAGATTTATGGCATAATATTAAAGAAAGAAAAAAGGGTGGATGTGCTTGTAAATAACGCGGCAATTTTCATCAGAAAGCCATTTCTAGATACTACAATAGAGGAATACCGGCATATTTTTAAAATCAATTCCGAAGGACCGTTTTTGATGTGCAAGGAAGCTTTTAAAATCATGTCCCAACAAAATGGAGGCAAAATCTTTAATATTACATCTACAGGTGGTTTTACCGGATATGCAGACCATTCGGCCTATGTGCCTGCAAAGCATGCACTACAGGGATTGACAAAAGTTCTGGCTATTGAAGGAAAGGCGCATAATATTCGTGCTATTGCCGTATGCCCCGGGGGAATGAATACTGAAATGGGTAAAATATCAGCAGTAACTCTTAAGAAGGATGATGAGAGAAAGAATAACTTGATTGAACCGGCGCTTGTTGCTGATAATATTCTTTATCTGACGAGATATGAGGGCTATATTGACAAAGTCGTCATACGTACGGAGCACGGCGGTCCATTCATATAGCAAGGATGTAAGTAGAAAGGTGAAGCAAAAAGTAATTTTTCAAGGAAGGTGAGTCTTTTTGGACAAACTGATAAGCGAGATGGAGAACTATTATCTGCCAAGATACTGTAAGAAGTATATGCTGCAGGGGATTAAAAACCCCATAAAAGAGGTTGTGGGCTTAAGTGATACTTTTGAGCTTTCACTGAGGATTCAAAACATTATGGATGATTACCATACTCGAAATCCGGAAGCAGACGCCATTAAATTAAAAAATAAGTTTTATGAAACTGTGAAGGAAGAATTTGATCCTGTCATATTTCCTCACAGTCCCTTTTTCTTCGAAATGGGTACGAGACCTGCTGATAATGTCGGTGCAGTTAAACATCCCTTAAATGCTGCCGGCTGGATGCACCGTAACAGGAACTACATGATAGAAGAAACAGCGCATGGCGAAAAGCTTAAGGCAAGACATGAAATTGGGATTGATTTTGTGTATGGCATGGTTGACATAGACCATTACGGTATAGGGTACACAAAGGTTATAGAAAAAGGAATCGATGGCATTATCAACGAAGCCAGGTCACATTTAAAAGAGTGTGAAACCCAAAAAGAGACAGATTACCTTGAAAGCATTATAAAAAGCCTTGAAACAATTATTGCGATTTCGAGAAAGTTTGCACAGAAGGCAGAAGCCTTATTGAGAAACACTGAAGACGAGCAAAGCCGAATTTTTCTATCGATGATTGCCCGGACTGCAGGGCATATTCCCATGAAGCCTGCCTCAACTTTTTATGAAGGTCTTGCTTCGATGCTGTTTATCAGGGAGGTCATCATGAGCATCGACGGTATAGCCATATCGGCCATGGGGCATCCCGACAGGTTATTGATAGACTTATACAGGAAAGACATTAAAGAGGGAAGACTCACCCGGTATGAAGCCTTTGACCTTATTTCACGCTGGTTGGCATATACTGACATCAAGTTCAATGTGAAGGAAAATAATTGGCCCGAGACAGATTCAGCCATAATACTGGGAGGATGTGATGCAGATGGTGATATGATATTTAATGAATTGACGGAATTATTCATTGAAGCATATGCCAGATACGATTTTATAAGTCCTAAAATTAACTTCAGATACAGTAAAAGGACGGATAGCAAATTATTGAACATATTATCGCAGCAGGTTGTCAAAGGGAAAAACATATATGCATTTTTTAATGATGACTGTCTGATCGAGGCAAATGTTAAGTGCAATAAAGACGTTGAAGACTGCTGGCTATATATTGCCGGTGGATGCCAGGAGCCGATAATCGAGGGAAAGGAACATTCCGCTGGAGCCTACTGGTATATAAACCTTTTGAAGGTATTTGAGTTAGCCTTTTTGTACAAAGGTGATAACGAACTGTTCAATTCACTGGAAATTGTTCTTGACCGTCTTGATACAAAAACAAGCTTTGAAGACTTCTACACAACTGTAATGGGAAACCTTAGAAAGGTTTTGGTGCAGGGCGCTGAGTTACGCAAGAAAGCAGGATGTTTTTGGCCTGATGTCAATCCTGTACCTGCCTTCTCATCAACGATTGACGGTTGTATTGAACACAAAAAGGATATCACGTCCGGAGGAGGGAAATATAACCCGGGAGGTATATGTTTTGTTGGTTACGGATCTTTTGTAGATTCTTTATATGCCATAAAGAAGGCATGCTTTGACCAGCAAATCATCACTACGGAAAAATTAAGGGGTATTCTGAACTCAAACTGGGATAAAAATGAGAATTTGAGACATCGTTTTATTAACATCAGTAAATACGGAGCGGGTTGCAAAGAAGCTGATTTATTTGCTTCAAGAGTTGCGTCTGATATTTCCGGGTGCTGCAGGGATCTGGAAAATGAACGAGGCGGGTATTTCTATCCCAATTTTTTTGCATATTATCATTTTACAGATATGGGATTAATGACCAAGGCCTCTCCAGACGGAAGGAAAAAAGGAGAAGAATTGTCGCAGGGAGTTTCTCCTTCCAGGATAAACACAGAAATTGACATAACCAGTATAATAAATACGATTGGAGAAATAGATTTTACTGATTTCCCCGGTAACGCAGTTGTTGACATAAAACTCCCGGCAGGGAAAATAACTCCGGATGCAGTTACATCCTGTTTAAGAGTTTTTGCAATTAAAGGAGGACCTACCATTCAGTTTAACTGTGTCAATGTTGAGGACTTGAGAAAAGCACAGGTTCATCCTGAAAAATACCAGAATATTATTGTTCGATTGAATGGTTTGTCTGCACGGTTTGTGTGTCTGACAAAAATTGTGCAGGAGGAGGTGATAAACAGGACATTGTTCCGCTAAAAAATCAAGTACCGTGAAGAAGTGAAAAGGAGGAGGCAGTTATCTTGGGTGCTGCCACAGGGTTATGTAGCAGTAAAATTATTTAGGAGGGATTGAAAATGAAAAGGAGTATTTCTATTTTTGTTGCAATAGTACTTGTAATGTCATTCATGAGTTTTGCCGGATGCAGCAAGACAACAAAAAAACAGGAAGGAGAATCTTCAACGGCACCGTCCGTTACAGATGCGACTGGAACCTTAGTTTCAGGCGAGGAAGATGATTGGATCGATGAGATTGTAACAAAGCCTGGTACATTCCCTATAGTTAATGAAAAAGTATCATACAATGTGATGGTAAGAAAGCATGTTGCAGTCGAGGATTTCATGACGAATGATTTAACCTTGTGGTATGAGGAAAAAACAAATGTCCATATGGACATGGAGACCGTTCCGGGAGACGGGTGGGATACAAAACTTAATCTCATGTTCGCAAGTAATGAATACCCTGATATGATAATTGGAGGTATTACAAGAGAGGCGGCCGTATTATACGGATCACAGGGATACTTTATACCTTTGAATGATTTGATTAAAAAGTATTGCCCTAACGTAACCCAAACCTTTGAAGAATTCCCGTTCATTGAGAAAGGTGTTACAACAAGTGATGGCACAATATATGCTTTTCCCGGAGGAGAGGAAAACTATCAGACAAACCTCCCAATGAGAATGTGGTATTACAAACCGTGGATGGAGAAACTCAATGCCGAGGTACCAACCACAACTGAAGAATACTATCAATATCTTAAGTTAATCAAGGAAACTGATTTGAATGAAAACGGCAAAAATGACGAAATACCTCTCGTTGGGATGAACGGGGGCTGGTTCGGGGAAGTATATCCTTTCCTGATGAATGCATTTATATTTTGTGACAAACTTACCTTTCTCATACCACTTGATGATGGTACTATAATCATGGCGGCAGAGCAGGAAGAGTGGAAGGAAGGACTTCATTATCTCAATAAATTATATGAAGAAGGTCTAATATATGATGCGAGTTTTTCACTTAACCAATTGGAATTGAGATCCTTGTGTGAAAATCCTGACCCGATAGTGGGAACTGTTCCTTTCGGATGGTGGGGAGGCTTTGTTATACACGGTGGACCTAGTGGAAGGTTCCAGGAGTATGACGCTATTCCACCCCTGGAAGGACCTAATGGTTTAAAGACAACGCCTCATTATGACCCACATGTTGAAGTGGACGCACTTATTACCGACAAGGCAGCGAACCCTGAAGTTTTAGCAAGGTGGGTCGACTGGTTCTTTACCTATGAAGGTATAATGACAGGCTTTTTTGGATTTGAAGGTGAGGGCTGGAAAAAAGCGGAACCGGGTCAAATCGGTATTTTTGGAGAACCGGCTTTACATGAGGTGCTTTTACCATTTGGGCCGCTTCAGAATAAAGCATGGCACCACAGGTTACCTTCATATATTACAAAGACTGTCCGCGACAACGAAGCTGTTGACCAGTCGATTGGTTTCCTTAACGACACATATGTTCTTGCTAATATTGCAAAGACTAAGTATGATCCCGTTTCAAAATATGCTATTTCAAGGAACATTTTTATGAATCCCGATAATACAATGGAAATTGGCGAAATCGGTAAGACCCTTAAAGATTTAATAAAGAGCTACACGGCTAGGTTCATAACAGGAAACCTTGATATTGATAAAGACTGGGATACCTATATTAAGGAGCTTAATATGGCTGGCAAGGAAAGGTATATCGAAATCTATCAGGAAGAGTTTAAATTCTGGTGGAAATAGAAGTATCAAGTTATGTAGAGTTTTTGCAATAAGCGGGATTTTAAAATACCGCTTATTGCAAAAAAGAAAGGTTAACTGATATGAAAAATAATATTGGTATTACAAATAAAAAATTTGGGGTAATAAGAGACAATTGGCAGTTATATGTGTTTATTCTTTTGCCAATTATCTATATCTTTGTATTTAAATACATGCCCATGTACGGGGCGCAGATAGCTTTTAAGGACTATATGATAAGAGAAGGTATATGGGGAAGCGAATGGGCAGGGTTCGAACACTTTGCAAAGTTTTTTAACTCGTACCAGTTTATAGTATTATTGAGAAATAACCTTGTTATAAGTGTTTATAGATTGTTGGTCGGTTTTCCGTTTCCGATTATTCTTGCATTATCTTTAAACTATTGTTTCAGCAGCCGATATAAAAAGGCAGTACAGCTTACAACTTATGCTCCTCATTTTATATCTCAAGTGGTAATGGTAGGAATAGTTATGCAGTTGCTTTCTCCAAGGTACGGTATTGTAAACCAAGCAATAAGTTTATTGGGTTTTGACACAATAAATTTTATGGGAAAACCGGAGTTGTTTCCTTCGATTTTCGTATGGTCAGTTGTATGGCAGCATACCGGGTTTGAATCTATAATATATATCGCGGCCCTAGCCTCTGTTGATCCTACTATGCATGAAGCTGCTACTATTGACGGGGCAAGTAAATGGAAAAGGATCTGGCATATTGATATCCCTTCAGTTTTACCAACAATAGTTGTATTACTGATCCTAAATTCAGGAAAGCTCATGGATATTTCTTTCCAAAGAGTACTACTGTTTCAGAATCCTCTTAACAGGTCCACATCTGAAATTATACAGACATACGTTTATAATATAGGAATATCATCACCAACTCCACGGTATTCTTATGCAACTGCAATAGGTTTGTTTAATTCTTTAGTAAATTTCTTTCTTTTAATAACAGTTAATAAGATATCCAAAAAGGTATCTGAGACAAGTTTATGGTAGATAAAGAGGTGTAATGATATGGCAAATAGTAAAATTTCTATTAAAAAGAGGTCAGACCTGATATTTGATATAATGAATACCACTATACTTACAATAGGATTTCTCTTGGTATTTTATCCGCTTTTATATGTAGTGAGCTGTTCGTTCAGCGATACAAAAAATGTTGTTTCAGGCCGGGTGTGGCTTTTCCCTATGGGATTTACACTGGAGGGGTATACCACAGTGTTTGAAAGCAAATATATCTGGACAGGTTATTTAAACACAATATTTTATACAATTACCGGAACGAGTATTAATCTATTTATGACCCTTATTGCCGCATATCCTCTGGCAAGGAAAAACTTCTTCGGCAAAAATCTTATTATGTTCTTTTTTGTATTTACAATGTTCTTTAACGGGGGAATGATTCCCACATTTCTCCTTGTGAAGGATCTGGGACTTTATAATACAAGATGGGCTTTGATATTACCTGGAGCGATGGCTGTTTGGTTTGTTATCATAGCCAAGACATATATTCAAACAAATATCCATGATTCATTACTTGAATCTGCAAAGCTTGATGGGTGTGATGACTTCAGATTTTTTGTTAAGATAGTATTACCTTTATGCAAACCTATTTTAGCTGTTTTAGCGCTCTATTACGGAGTTGGACATTGGAATGAGTTTTTTTCTGCTTTGATATATTTAAGAAGTTCAGAATTATATCCTCTTCAGATAATACTCAGGGACATACTTGTACTAAACCAGTTTGATTATACAATGACAATGAATGTTGAAGAGGCAGTGCAAAAAGAGTTATTAGCAGAATTGCTTAAGTATTCTCTTATAGTTGTAAGCACGTTGCCAGTTGTTATAGTGTATCCTTTTGTTCAGAAATATTTTGTAAAAGGCGTTATGATTGGAGCTATAAAAGGATGAGTGCGGCACGAATTCGTACAGATAAATGTTTCAAATGCTTGAACGAATTTATGGAACAGACCGCTAGGTTGTGGGATGATATGGTTAATGTAAGTAAATTATCGTTAAAACGTCGTGATAACTGGCAATCGAAAGATGCTGAAACGCTTGAAACAAAACGGTATGCAGTTGGCTAACCTGCTTATCCTCAGGTTACACGGACATAAAACTGCCGGCGGAGAGACAGAACCTAAGTCATCTGATAAGTTATCTGTGGGAAACGTGGTAAGCCCATATTCTTCTTCCTTATAAGCAATGGATGGACAACTCACCTTGGTAAGGACAGCAAAAAGATACTGATACATCCGGATTGTCATAAGCTGATTCATTACGAAATGAATGCTGTACCGGCTGAAACAAGGCGGTGTTGAGGCTTAGGATTGCTTGAGCAGAATGCGGTGAAAGTCGCAGGTGCTGTTCTTAGGGAAGTTGGTTCTGGCGACAGAACCTGCTTACCCGACACGGGTAAACACATGGTTTGAGATTCCCCAATTTTAACATTGAGAAGATTTATGTGTATAATGAAACAGTTATCAATCACATGGGGATTGATAAAAAACATTAAACATGATAGAATATACGGAAAACATTAACGATGAAGGAAGAAATAATAATGGAACTAAGACCAAAACTAAAAGATATTGCTAAAAGGACCGGTTATTCTGTAAATGCTATATCAAGAGCATTAAGAGATATGCCTGACATAGCAGAAGAAACTAAAGAAAAAATAAAAAAGGTTGCACAGGAGATGAACTATTCTCCTAACCATGCGGCAATGTCCCTCAGGACAAACAGAAGTAAAAGTATAGGTGTTATTGTGTCAGATATTGCCAACCCTGTATTCAGTGATATGGTAAAAGGTGTTGAAATGACGGCTAAGGAAGCAGGTTACACAATAATTCTAGGAAATTCAAAGGAAGACTATGAAGAAGAGAAGTCCGTTGTTGAAACGCTAATCAGCAGAAACGTTGATGGGATTATTCTCGTTCCGACGATGAAAGGCAAAGAGGTAATAGAAACAATAAAGTCAAGACATATACCTCTGGTCTTAATGGGTAGAAGGTTTCATGACCTTAATTGCAATTCAGTTATCAACGATGATAAGTATGGAGGATATCTGGCGGGAAGGCATCTTCTAGAAAAAGGCCATCAGAAGTTAGCCTATATAACAAGTCCTTTATACATTTCTTCGGCGATAGACAGACTAGAAGGTTTTAAAGATGCTTTAAAGGAATTTAAGATGTCTGCTGATTCTTTGTTTGTTTTTGAAACGGAGGCTACCCCGAATGGCGGCTATGATACAACACTGAAATTGATAGATGAAAACGTCGATGTGACTGCGGTGTTTTGTTTTAGTGATTTTATCGCCTTTGGTGTGTTAAAAGCCCTCAAGGAACGAGGTGTATGCATACCTGAGGATATTGCTGTTGTAGGTTTTGATGATATATATTTCTCTGAATTATGTGCACCGGCATTGACAACTATCAATACTTCAAAACTTAGAACAGGCATTAAGGCTACCGAATGCCTGATAAAACATATTAACTATATGGAAATAAAGGATATCCATTTAAATAAGGAAATTAATAATATTATTTTTGAACCAAACCTGATTATTCGTGAATCTACTTGAAAAACACTACAACAAAATGTATTTATTAATTAAGTTTATTGTTTTATAATTTTGATAAGATATTAATTGATATAAATTAACAAAAATACTATATTACTAGGATGAAATACCATGAAAATAAGTAAAATAGAGCTTTTTAAAGTACCTCCTCGTTGGTTGTTTCTAAAAATTACTACCGATTCAGGATTGGTAGGTTGGGGAGAGCCTGTACTTGAAAGAAAATTGGATACTATAATAGCATGTATAAAAGAGTTTGAAGATTATTTAATTGGGAAAGACGCTCGAAACATTGAAGATATTTGGCAAGTACTTTATAGAGCCAATTTTTATAGAGGCGGACCAATTCTTACAAGTGCAATGTCAGGAATAGATCAGGCACTTTGGGATATAAAAGGAAAGGCACTTAATGTTCCAGTGTATGAATTACTGGGAGGAGCAGTAAGAGAACGAATAAGGGTTTATGCATGGATTGGAGGAGAAATTCCCGGCAACATTGCAAAAGAGGCAAAAGAAAGACTTGAGCAGGGATACACAGCAGTCAAAATGAATGCAACTGAAATAATTTCATGGATTGATTCATATAAAACCATAGATAGAGTTCTTATGAGGGTTCAAGAGATCCGTGATGCCGTAGGAGATAAACTTGACATAGCACTTGACTTTCATGGACGCGTACACAAAGCCATGGCGAGGATACTTATTAAGGAGCTTGAACCTATGAGGATCATGTTTGTTGAAGAACCTGTGCTTTGTGAGAATAAGGAAGCTTTTATTGAACTTAGACGAAATACTAGTATTCCTATTGCAACAGGTGAAAGGATATATACCAGATGGGGGTTTAAAGATATTTTACACGACGGAGGTGTAGATATAATACAACCTGACTTAAGTCATGCAGGAGGTATATCTGAGTGCAGAAGAATAGCAGCCATGGCAGAGGCCTATGATGTTGCTGTAGCTCCGCATTGCCCTCTTGGTCCGATTGCCCTTGCATCTTCAATACAGTTGGATTTTTGCACTCCAAATGTATTTATACAAGAGCAGAGTTCAGGGATTCATTATAATAATAACGATAATGATTTACATTATTATCTAGTTGATAAATCAATGTTTGAATATAAAAACGGTTTTGTGTATAAGCCTTTAGCACCAGGGCTTGGGATAGAAATAAATGAAGAAGCGGTTAGAAATGCAATTGGTAAGTACAATACTTTTAAGGTTCCTTTATGGAGGACAGCTGATGGTATTGTTTCAGAGAGATGATTATTTTCCCTGAATTCTAAAAAGGAGAGATTTTTATTGAATTGTGATACTGTAAAAAATAGTATACTTAAAAATAAAATTGTTGTAATAATCCGAAGCGTTGGAGAGAACAAAAAGGTAATATAATACAATACAATGGTCTGTAACGCATAAAAATTAAGGGTTACTTGCAGCATATTTTTCCGCATTGCTTGATGAGTCGCTGTCGATCCCCAAAAATCAAGGTACATGATCCGGCACTTACATGTAAGTGCCGGACGCACCTCCTCCTCTAGATACCTATATGAAACGACCTCTTAGCTTTTTTATTATACCTTGTATCCGGGATTGGGCATTGGTATCTTTGCATTAACACTTTCCCTCCATACAGCAAGCATTTTCTGCATTTTTCCGGCTAGTTCAGGCATCATTGATACCAGGTTATGTTCCTCACCGATATCTTCCCTGAGATTATACAGCTCCAGATTTCCGTTTTCAAAGAATTCAATCAGCTTGTAATCACCCATTCTTATAGAACATCCCGGTGTTCCGCCCTGGTTGCCATAATGGGGATAGTGCCAGTAAATTGCTTCTCTTTCTATTCCTTTTCCCCCCTTCAGCAAAGGAAAAAAGCTGGCTCCATCAACATGCTGCTCCGGTAACTTTTGCAAGCCTGCCGCATCCAGCAGTGTAGGATAAAAATCCGGGCTTGTCACCGGCACGTTGCATGTGCTACCGGGCGCTATGACTCCAGGCCACTTTACAAGCAGCGGCTCCCTGACACCGCCTTCATACATCCAGCCCTTACCTTCACTGAGGGGAGAGTTGCATGTGGGTGAAGACTCTGCCGTAGAAAGCCCTCCATTATCCGATGTGAAAATCACAATGGTATTTTCTGCTTCCCCGGCTTCTTCCAAGGCCTTCATAAGCCTGCCAAAATTCCAGTCAAGATTATATACCATTGCAGCATATACAGGGTTCGATTGCACAATACGGCGTTTTATACGC
>JANQLN010000017.1 GCA_028280575.1 Clostridia bacterium | reverse complement strand
CATAAATAATTTTTCCTCCTATTTTTTTTATAAATGCACAGCAATCTCCACCATTTAGTATGGATTGATTAAGTTTAACTTCTACTGTTTTCTATCCTTCTAGCGTTTTCCTTTAATATATTATATTAAAGGAAACATGACAGCCTTATGTCACATTATAAAAAATATTATGATATTAGTAAAATTGAGGTAGTTGCATTTTTGGCGGAGACGGTGATGGGAATCGAACCCATAGCCTGCTCATTACAAATTATATACTCTGCCAATTAAAATTGTGCCGGCATGTAAGAAGAGGCATTATCATTGAAATAATGCCTCTGGCGGCTGTTTTTCCCTATCAGTTTGGGTATGGTCCGCTAAGCTGCCTTTTCTTCATTTACATCAAGGATTCTTAATCTCCTGTTCACTAAAGGCATTAACCCTGTTTCCGTCACTGCCTTTGATATAGGTAATTGAGTCTTTGGTTTGAATAGAGTATTTGGCATCATTTTCTTCAAGCGGAACTTCTACATCAGTGATATAAACCACAAGAATACCATCTATTACTTCAGTAAAATAATCAACAATTGATGTTAGAACATCCCCGTCTGTTTTTTTAACAATCAGATCATATGTATAGATAAATTGGCCTACCTCCGCTGAAAGGGGTTCACTAAACTTGAGTGATACCCTTGTATCAGGAGATCCACTACCAATGTTATCATATACTGCCTGGGTCACAGTCATAGACTGATAGGATGCCGCCCACATGTCAGCAGGAATAACCGGGGCACTCCCTGCGGTAAAATCATATACATCCTCAGGATTAAACCCAAATTCAGATTCAATCTTCTTACCGTCAAGTCCTATTCTTACGCCTGCAACATCAGTCAAAATAAGCCCTGTATCAACTGAATAATCTGAATCAAGAGCATTTATAGCTCCCACGCATCTTCCATCCAGGAAAACTTCAACAGCAGTAGTATCATTCGCAGTATTAACACTCCACTTAAGCGCTGCTGGTGTATATTCAATTTCATCGACTGCAATAATAAATGCATCCAATAATACTGATGAGAGAGCTTTATCAAATTTGAATGTCAGCTTGTTGGCATCTGTCTGCTCAATATCTGTTACTACCGGTTCCCCTGTAACAATTCCCACATCAAATGAATTTTCTTCAATTTCATTTCCCGCTAGATCTGCTACTTTTCCAATTCTGAGTACTGCTCCTTTTACAACCTGTTCATCAGCCTTCGGTATTGTGATTTTCACAACTCTTCCGGTTAAACCAAACAATTCAAGTACAGTTTCAGCACCATAGTAATCAAGTGTTCTAAAAACTGTATCCCCTGAAGATTTCAGTTGATACATAGATTTATCAAGCACTGAAATATTCATCTTTTCAGGATATTTAACATAAATTATGTCCTTTTCATCATTAACTTCCTTTTCCACTGCAGTTGCTACTACTTTAGTTATATCTATTGGAATAACGTCAACAATTGTAAATGCCATAGTTGTTTCAGCCATTTCATTTTCATTTATTGAAGCATCCTTTATACTTTTAAAAGTGATAGTGTATATTCCAGCGTCAAGCATATCATTCAACTCAATAGTCAATATCAGATTGGCAGGATTCCATTCAAAATAACTGTTATCAATGTTTACTTCATCACCATCAGCGTTCTTAATTCTAATATTGCCTTGATCAATAGTTTCTTGTATGTGCTCTGAGAAAGTAATTTGAATTTCAGACTCAGACATTACATTAATACCGGTTACAGAAGGAGGTTCGTTATCAACAGCTGTATCTATTTGTATTGAGATATTACTTGTGAGTTTGTTGCCCCATTCGTCTTCGATATAAGGCCAAATAGCATTGTGTCTGATAACGAGCTTGGATGAACCTTCATGGATAGGATTATTTTTGAAATCAAGGGTCCAAACACTGTCAGTTCCTGTGCCATTTTCAGATACCGCACTTTCAGGCTTCCATGAACTAAACGTATGATAGAAGTATTCACTGTAATCAGGAGTTAGCTTAACAGGCTTGTTGAACACGACTTTAACTTCAGTTTGGCTGCTTTCTGTCACTACAGCAGTGATAGGCGTATTATCTTTAATATATGCCAATACCAGGTCGGTGTTACTAATGGAATGACCGGCATAATCCTTAAATCCACTTACTTCAACATCATAATTTCCTTCTATAAGCATAGATACTGCAAATGTCACAACAACCTTATTTGAACCGGCTTCTCCAACAAAGCACAAATACTTCCCATTCTCAACACTTACATCCCCTGTTTCAACAGGCTCAGAAAATAAAATTTCAAAAGTTCTTGGACCTGTAAGATTTATTTCAGTAACTACAGGAATAATTGTATCAAAAATATTTATAGTAGTTGAATAAGCTTTTGCCAGTGAGTTTCCTGCAACGTCCTTTACATCTTTAGTTACTTCTATTGCATAATCAGCACCATTGACTGGTGAAATAACAGCTTTATTGATTGTAAGAGTAACTGTCATACTGTCATCACTTATAAATACGCTATCAGCTACCACTCCCTCAACTATGAAATGGTCTACTAAAACAGTACTCTCATCAAGTTCCTTGTTGAATTTAACAACAATTTCCGCAAGGTTTGTCCCTGAAGCGCTTGTAACAGCAAACTGCGGCAATACTGTTACATTAAAGCTTTTGCCTGCAGACCTGTAGCCCGGTCTGGCTGCGCTCACTGTAATAGCTGCGGTTCCTTCGGAAACAGCAGTCATTTCACCCGTAGTCTGATTTACAGACACAACATTACTATCGTTTGAGCTAAAGCTTAAGACTGCGTCAGCAGGGTTTACAGTCAATTGTGCATAAACACAATCACCTACAGTCAATGCAGCATCCGACACGTTTAAAGCTATCATTGGAATCGCCGGGCCTGGGTCTTCACTGCTGTTGTTACTGCCTGGATTACTCACAGGTTCGGATACGGTAAAATCCTTTCCTCCCACCTTGGCAGTCGCACCTTCTATAATGTCTAAATCCTCAGGTTCTTCTTCAAAGGAAGCATTTCCGGCTTTTATATTTGCTTTCTTGATTCTGCCGCTTCCTTTTACATCAATATCGGCATTTGCATTCAGGTTTGTTACTTCTGCATTTCCACCCATGACAACCTGGGTTCCATCGCCCTCTTCCCTGATATTAAGCTCCCTTACTGTTCCGTCGGCTACTTCCACATTTACTCCTGAGACTTCAACCGATACACTTTCAAATTCTCCATTAAGCCTGATTTTTTCACCGGATGCAACAGTAATGATCTCTAAATTTCCAAAGCCATTTTCAGTTACTCCCTCTTCTTCAAGCTTTGCACCTGAATTGAGCTTTATATTTTCCACATTGGTAGAACCCTTTGCAACAATCCTTACAAGCCCGCCTTTTTTAATTACAACCAGAGTTCCTTCAAGTGATGTGTTTTTTAGAATTATACTGTTTTCGCCACCGCCACGCACAAAAGTTTTACCTTTAACTATAACATTATCAAGCGTTACTTCCCCTTCACCTATACCCTGTGCCAGGTAAAGGCTCCCTGCTATGGTCATGTCCTTCAAAACCACACCAGCCGTATTGACAACAACATTTCCCCCAGCATCACCTGTATAGGTACCTGGTGCGTTTTTCAACTCACCCATTACATTATTTATCATTTTTACTGCCTCTGCGCGTGTGAGCTTGTCCTCCGGTGCAAACAAGTTTCCGGGCCTGCCGCTTATATAATCGTTTTCAACCATTGCAGCAACTGCTTCACATGCCCATCCGGCTATTTTAACTGCATCATTGAATTTGTCTGCGGCATTGCTGCCTTTTACCTCTAGGTCAAAAGCCCTGTAAAGTATTACTGCGGCTTCCTGCCTGCTGATTGATTTATCAGGCATAATGTTACTGTTCCGGTCGCCTTTTACTATTCCTGCTGCATAAGCCCTTGAGACCTCTTTTGCATACCACTTGCCTGAAGGCACATCAGGCAATGTAATGCTGCTTTCGTCAACATAATTGAAAACCCTTGAGATTATACTCAAAAACTCAGCCCTCGTTATTGAGTCGTCTGGCCTAACCGACCCATCAGCCCCACCTTTCAGTAAACCATTTTGAAGCCAGCCGTTTAGTTCATTTTCTGCCCAATGTCCGTCAATGTCAGGAAATTGTGCATAAGACAATGCCGTATTCATGAAAATGAACAGGATACTTATACATAAGGCAAAAAATTTACTTCTTTTTTTGAACATCCTGTTTATCACCCCTATACATATTTTTGCCTGCTAATCACTTCCCAATCTCTCCGGCAAATCAACAACATCCTTTATGTACTTTACTTTAACATGGCTTTTATACGGTATTATAATTATTATATCCCCAAGAATGTATGTAAAGCAGCTTGACCTGCCACGCGGCTGTCGTCTGCCAAGGTAAAAGCACTTTTTTATTTTTTCCAGCAACTTTTACTTCGTACATCTACCTATATATAGCAAATTGCACTATATATTATTATACTTGACACCAAGTATAATATCAACGTTTCTTTTTTTGAATTTCCAAATTTTAAACATTGAGAAAATTTACGCATATTATAAAACAGCCATCAGTCCATTTATTAAAGAAATTTTATTTGTTTTTCAGGCTGCGGCTTAAGCAGTTTATTTGATAAGCTTCTTTATATCTTCCACGGAAGCTGCTCTTCCCATGATTTTTACATTTTCATCAATAACAAGAGCAGGCGTTCTCATTACGCCATACGATATTATGTCCTTCATTTCGGATACTTTTTCTACTGAAGCGTCAATCCCCAATTCCTTTACGGCCTGTTTTGCGTTTTGTTCAAGCCTTTTGCAGTTTGAACAGCCTTTGCCTAAAACTTTTATAGTCACATAAATCATTCCTTCCGTTATTTTATAATCCATGAAAAAGCATTAAACACATATCCTATAATTATAATACCTGCCGATACTATTGCAATAAACACACCCAATAGCCTTGGCTTAACGACTTTACCCAGCATTACCATGGATGGAAGCGAGAGGGCAGTCACAGCCATCATAAAGGCAAGCACCGTACCTGTACCTACCCCTTTTGCAAAAAGTGCTTCTGCAATGGGTATGGTTCCAAAAATATCTGCATACATTGGGATTCCAACAGCTGCTGCAAGTATGACGGCAAAAGGATTGTCCTCTCCTATTATACCCTCGACAAATGGCCGGGGAATCCAATTGTGGATTGCAGCACCAATAAAAACACCTATCAGGATATAAAGCCACACTCTCCCTATAATTACCCCTACCTGGTCTTTTGAATACACAACCCTCTCTTTAAGGGATAATTCAGCAGGCTCAAGGTCTGTGCTTTCTATTTCCATTACATAGCCTTCAATATACTTTTGCATCTTGAGCCTGCCAATGAAAGTGCCTCCCAGAACTGCAAGAATCAATCCAACTAATACATAAGCAATTGCCAGCCTGGCCCCAAAGAAGGTCATCAGTATCAGGAATGATGCCAGGTCCACAAGCGGGGAAGAAATCAGGAATGAAAATGTTATGCCGACAGGTAATCCTGCCGATGTGAATCCGATAAAAATCGGGATGCTGGAGCAGCTGCAAAAAGGTGTAACCGTACCTAAAAGTGCTCCAAGTATGTTCCCTCTTATTCCCTTGATTCCTCCCAAAATCCTTTTGGTTCTCTCCGGTGGAAAATAGCTTTGTATATAGGATATAAAAAAAATCAGCACAGACAACAGTACAAAGATTTTAACTGTATCATAAATAAAGAAATGTATACTGCCGCCTAATTTATTCTCAATGGAAATTCCAAATATCTTTTCTACCAAAAGACGTACAAGCTCATAAAGCCAGTTCATTTTAAGCAGCTGGTCATTCAGCCAGCTAAATATATGTGTAATAATACTCACTCCCATACTCTGCCAAACTTAATTAAAATGTTTCCTGGTCTTGTTTGCAATCCTTACCAGCATAAGCATTACAGGCACCTCTGTCAAAACACCTACAACAGTTACAAGTGCTGCTCCGGACTGTAGTCCGAATAGTGCAATTGCTACGGCTACAGCCAGCTCAAAAAAATTACTGGCACCTATAAGGCCTGCGGGCGCCGCAATATTATGGGGCAGCTTCCAAAGCCTCGCCCATCCATATGCTATGGAAAAAATAAAAAATGTCTGCAGGGTAAGGGGAACTGCAATCAAAAGTATGTGCACCGGATTATTCAGTATTATTTCTCCTTGGAATGAAAAAATAATAACAAGAGTAAGCAAAAGTCCGATTATAGTAATATTCTCAAATTTTTTCAGGAAAATATTATTAAAAAAATCCAGTCCCTTGCTTTTTATTACGAATGTTCTTGTCAAATAGCCTGCTGTCAAAGGAATAACAATAAATAATACGGTGGACAGTATCAAGGTTCCATAAGGGACGCTTACATTGCCAACTCCGAGCAAAATTGCCACAATAGGTGTAAATGCAAACAATATGATTATATCATTTACTGCTACCTGAACCAATGTATAACCGGGGTCTCCTTTTGTCAGATAGCTCCATACAAAAACCATAGCCGTACATGGTGCGGCTCCCAAAAGCACTGCTCCTGCAATATATTCAGTAGCAAGACTCTCAGGTATAAAGGATCTAAATACAACCTTCAGGAAAAAGGCCGCGATGATGTACATGGTAAAAGGTTTGATGAGCCAATTTGTCACACTGGTAACTATAAGCCCTTTTGGTTTCCGTGTGGCATTGGCAATACTTGAAAAATCTATCTTAAGCATCATCGGATAAATCATAAGCCAAATTAATAAAGCCACAGGCAATGATACATTTTCATATTCAAACTTTTCCAATGTTAAAGGAATTACAGGTATGTACTGTCCTACAATTATGCCTGTAATAATACACAATCCTACCCAGACGGTCAAATATTTTTCAAAAAACCCTAATCCTTGCTTTCTATTTTGTGCTTCCATAAATAACTCCTCTACAAATTGATTTTTCCATGTTTTATTCTTAAAGCCAGGTCTTTGATTTTTTCTTCAATCATTCCGGCTGTTTTCCTGAACTCTTCATCACTCTTTCCGGTAGGATCTTCCAATCCCCAATCTTCCTCATGTTTTGAAAATACCAGGGGGCAAACTACATTACAGCCCATTTTAACTGCAATATCCACTTCCGGTATATCATCAACCAGTTTGGAATACTGGGTTTTGTTCATATCAATACCGTAAAGCTCTTTTATAATCCTTACGGCATCCTGGTTAATCCGGGGCCTGGTTTCAGTCCCGGCCGAATAGGCTTCAAACACATCGGAAGCAATCAGCTTACCCAGTGCTTCCGCCATTTGTGACCTGCATGAATTGTGAACACATATAAATGCTACTTTAGGTTTCATAATAATCCCCCTGCTTTTTTTAATTTCCCATTACTGATGTCATCACAGGTTAAACCTGCTGCCTTATATTTGCCAAGTCTTTCAATATCAATCATACATTGTTTCAGTTTAGCCGTATGACATTTAATAATTTCACTTACAAATGGATATTCACATAATATGTCATCATTAATTTTATAATAGACATATTTGGCTGCTTTCTTATATTCAATTATTCCTGCATTGCTCAATTTGTTCAAGTGCCGGGATGCATTGGACTGGTTAACATCCAGTATGGTCTCAATCTCACAGACACACATTTCCCCTTCTTTTAAAATATTTAAAATCCTCAGCCTTGTCTCATCTGCCATGGCTTTTATCACTTGTATAAAATCCAGTTTAATCTACCTCCTCATATGAACATATTCGTATATAATCATATGAACTTTGCTTATAAAATGCAACACTTATTTTATTATTTAACTTAAAATTAACATTAAATTATCCTGCTTAAAAATCAAAATTTTTCAAAAGCTCGTCAGTCTTTTCATTGAAATGGTAAAAATGCGGCCTGTATTTATCATCTATTACCAACAGATATGGGTTTTCCTCACCTGGAAATAATAAGAATACTTCATCCACCGAGTTTATTCCATAATCATTTAGCAGCCCATTATGTACGGCTATAGAAGGAGAAAGGGGAATTCTGATTATATGCCCCTTGTCGGGAAATGGCTTTATTTTAACATATATTCCGGTTATTGATTTAAGTATTTTTTCCACTTGCTTTTGTGTAAATTCATCGGGCCGGTAAGTCTTTATCACTTCTCCCTTTGATATGTCAAATATTTCTATATCCTTAATTCTCTGCTCATCCGTCCCCATAGAGGCAACAAATGAAACCAACCTGGTGCTGTCTGCCTTATGGAAAAAAGAGACCAGGGATTCATGCTTGTATTTCAAATCCGTATTCCTCATTTGCTTATAAGCATTAAACCCAAGAGAACATAATAAAACGAAACTTAATACACATACTATGAGCTTTGTTTTAACTCTTATAAAAATCATATTAACACCCCTTTAATCATTTATGAAAAGGAGTGTTAAATTATTCTTAACTACTGAAAGTCAAGTAAATATTTTTAGTAAATGGCTTTATCTTATAACCCTGGCACTTCCGCCTTCCATTATTCTTTCAACCTCCGCGGCATTTGCCATTGAAGTATCCCCTGGTGTAGTCATAGCCAATGCTCCGTGGGCTGCTCCATAGTTTACGGCTTTTTGAGGATTTCCGGTTGAAATAAGTCCATATATAAGTCCCGATGCAAAGCTGTCTCCTCCGCCAACCCTGTCCATAATTTCCATGTTTTCTCTCAGCGGGGCTTCATGGAAATTTCCGTTGGCCCAGCAAATTGCACCCCAGTCATTTACTGTTGCTGTTTTTACAGTCCTCAAGGTTGTAGCAACCACTCTAAAATTGGAGTAATCTGAAGCAGCCCTTTCTATCATGTCTTTATAACCTTCTATATCAAGTCTTTTAAGCTTTTCATCATTTCCCTCAATTTCATATCCGAGGCATGCGGTAAAATCTTCTTCATTTCCAATCATCACATCAACATATTTCGCAAGCTCCCTGTTTACCTCCCGTGCCTTTTTCCTTCCGCCAATGAAATTCCATAGAGACGGCCTGTAATTCAAATCATATGAAACAACAGTTCCGTATTTTTTAGCAGCTCTAACAGCCTCCAGTACGACTTCCGGCGTAGTCTCGGATAAAGCTGCAAAAATGCCACCTGTGTGAAACCATCTGCTGCCCAGTCTCCCAAATATATACTCCCAGTCAATATCACCTTTTGCAAGCCTTGAGGCAGCCGTATTTGCCCTGTCCGAAACTCCCAGTGCCCCGCGTATACCAAATCCTCTTTCGGTAAAATTCAAGCCGTTCCTTACACTCCGTCCGATTCCGTCATAGGCTGCCCATTTAATATGAGACACATCAACTCCACCCTGCATGATAAAATCTTCCAAAAGCCTTCCTACTTCATTATCTGCAAAAGACGTAACAACGGCCGTATCCATACCAAAACATTTTTTCAGTCCCCGGGAAACGTTATATTCTCCTCCACCTTCCCATACGCGAAACTGCCTTGCATTTTTTATCCTGCCTTCTCCCGGGTCAAATCTCAGCATGATTTCTCCAAGGGAAATACAGTCGTATTTGCATTCCTCTTTTGTTTTAATATCTACAACACTCACTCTTATCCGCCTCCATTTTGCAAAATAGTAATTATTCTGCGTATATTATTTCTTTCTTGCCAGTTTTATCTTTTCAATAAATTCCTCAGCCGTTCTGGTAATCAATTCATAATCTCCGTTTTTAGCACCCTTAGTCAAGCTTGAGCCGGCACCTACTGCTGCCGCTCCCGCTTTTATCCATTGTTCAACATTATTAACATCTACCCCGCCGGTAGGCATCAATTCGGCCTGAGGAATCGGCCCCTTTACAGCTTTGATTATTTTAGGGCCAAAAGCATCTCCGGGAAATATCTTGACAATATCTGCTCCCGCTTCCATACATTCAACAACTTCCTTTATTGTCATTGCCCCCGGCATGCATGCTATCTGGTACCTGTTGCAAAGCTTGACCGTATTGACATCCAGGCAAGGGCTGACTATGTACTGTGCTCCTGCCAAAATTGCCGTACGTGCGGTTTCAGAGTCCAGTACCGTTCCTGCTCCAATTATTATTTCACCGCTGTTGTATTTGGCGGCCAAATCCTCAATAACCCTGTGGGCGCCAGGTACTGTAAATGTAATTTCTATTGCTGCCACTCCGCCCTTAATGCATGCTCCGGTAATTTTATAAGCCTGCTCCAGGCTTTCTGCCCTGATAACTGCCACCAGTCCTTTTTCCTTGATCCTTGTAATAACTTTTTCTTTTTTCATAATAGATTACTACCCCCTTCATCTGCTTCAATAATATGAAGCACCTTTATTTATAGCTTTGAATAAATTTAAATTACTTTTCTATCTTGAAATAGCCCATTCTTTTTGAGATATCCCCTGCCGTTTCCATTACAGCCCGGGATATTTGTTCATCCTTATGGATTGATATTATGCTCTTATCTCCCGATGTACTGACAGCAGCTATTACTTCTCCCGTATAATCATATACAGGTGCTGCAATGCATCTTATATTTTTCTCATGCTCCTCATTATCAGCGGCCCAGCCATTTTCAGCAACAAAGGACAATTCGTTAATGTATTTGCTTTTGTCAAGGATAGTGTTTCCGGTATACTTTTTAAAGACCATTTTATCAATTATATTGTTCGTCTCTTTTTTACTGAGGCCAAAAACCAGGCATTTACCTATAGCCGAGCAGTGAAGCGGTACACGCCTTCCTATTTGTGAGTACATCCTGATGCTGTTTCGCACATCAACTTTTTCTATATACACTGCCTCATCATCCCTTAATATGGCAAGATGAACCGGCTGTCCCGTTTTACCCGCAAGCGTTCTCAAATAAGGCAGTGCTTCGGTTTTCAGCTCAAGATGGTTAAGAAAAAGGCTGCTCACTTCTATAAATTTAAGTCCAAGCTTATAGCTGTCTGATTTTAATTGCTTTTCAATATATCCTCTTTCCGCAAGGGAATTAAGAAGCCTGTGAACAGTACTTTTATGAAGTCCGGCTCTTTCACCTATTTCCGTTACACCCAGACCCTCTTTTTCCAGCGACAGAAGCTCTATTATATCCAGTGCCCTGTCCAAAGTTTGCACTGTATTGTTTGCCATCTTCACACCTCGTTGTTTCATATTATGAAACATCGTTTTATATATTGTATCACAATTATTAAATGCCGTATAGTACCACAGCGAAAAAATGAATTAAAAATATGTAAAGGAGCTAATGGTCATTATCATGGCATGCCATATCAATTACTATTACCAGGGCCAGATTGATAATTTGATCCTGGTCGTCTGCAATATCTACACCATATTTATCCGAAAATGAAAAAAACTGTTTTGATACATATGCTGCTGTTACCCCATCTTTGACTATATTAAATTCAAGGGCAAATATATCGCCCTCAACATAATACTCCCCTTCCGTACTCTTTATGACAAAGTCATTTTTGAAAAACGCAAGCTTTTTCTTGACATTTGCAACATGCCGGCCATTAATATAAATATCATATTCCGGTAATAGCTTAAAAAGTTTCTGCCCAATATAGCACAGCTCATTATCTGCCATATCAAAGAGTCTAAGCTTTTTGCCTATTGAGAGTATCTGCCCCTTTGCCTTGTAAATATCTGTGCCATTTTCATCCTTGATTGTAAAGCTTTCACCTATGGAAAAAATTTTTTGTTTAACCTGATACCTCATTATACTGCCTCCTGATTTCAATATATAATAGCTAGTGTTTCCTTTTTTTCATTTTTTCAAGCAAAGCTGAAATATGTGAATCCTCATCCTTCTTAATGTTGTTTAGAACCTTCTTATTTTTTTCCTTTTTGCTATCATTTTCAATATTTTTTAAATTTACATTTTTTGTTTTATCTGCTTCAAGTCTTTTGAAATTTATGTCCAATACCTGCTTTGTATATTTGCCTGCATTGTACGAAACAGTTTTTGCATATCCGAAAAACCTTTCAAACGGTATGTTCAAACGCCTTATTGCAATTTCAACCAGGTATAGCAAAATTGCAATAATTAAAAGCAAATCCGTTATATCATTAATTGCAGTAACTTCTTCAAGTTCACCTGAAAATACATCAGCCGCACTGCTTATTATTCTTCCGCCCCCAGCAGCGGCAATTTTTTCTAAAAAGCCTGTATTGTTTTTTTCACTTATATCATATTCAGGAGAATAGGGTATCCTGATGCCTGTGGACAGTTCTTCCTTACTCTCGCCATCTTCATGAAGAGAAATATTCGCAACATATACGCCGGACCCTCCCGGGTCAAATTCTCCCCTGTAAAGCCCCGGTTCAACCGGCTGCAGCTCCATGTTAAATTCCGGCCCTTCAGGTCCTGCCAGTACGGCATCTACATCCCCCTTAAAAAAATCACTTTCAGGAAGCTTCAATTCCACACGTCCTCTGCCTTCGGCAAAACTTCCTTCAACACTATATTTCATTACCTCCCTGTCCTGCAGGAGGTAGGATACAAGGTTTTTCCAAAAACGTGGAGATTGCTCCCACAGCATCCATGACGAAGTCCACATCCCTTTAATATCGGAAGTCCATGCCGCTGTCCGGCCAAGCCCGTATTGCCATACCGAAAGCAGCGGGTCTCCCATATCACTTTCAAATATCACGGTAGAGGTTTTTTTGGGAGTTGATGCCACATATCCTTCCAGGGTAGGAACAGCCTCTATCCCTGCAAGGATTTCCGAATAATTTTTAAGGCTTGGTGTGAAAATCCTGTTGTTAAAATAGGTTTTACCCGCAAGGAAGGTTTCCTTTGCAAATATCTTCGGGATGTCCGCAAATTCATCGGTCATATAGTATCTGCCGTTACCCCCCCAGGCGAGTGCCGCAAGAAGCTCAGTGTCCGCCTCTCTTCCTACCGCTACCGTAGAAATGCTTATGCCCGCGTCTGCTATACCATCAATGAGCTCTAAGTATCCTGTTTTTTCAGCCTGGCCGTCTGTTAACAATATAATATGTTTCAGTTTGGTGTCCGCATCCTTTAGAGACAGGTATGCTTCCTTAAGAGGGGGAAGAATTTGTGTTCCGCCGTCGGCCCTGATTGAGCCTATTGCGTTCACAATTGCTTCCTTATTCGTTGCATACTGCGTTTTTACAACCCATTTGACTGCTCCGTCAAATGCTATTACTCCGATCATATCCTTATCCTTAAGTATCTCACAGGACCTTATTGCCGCTTCCTTTGCAAGCTCAACCTTTGATATACCATACTGTCCTGCTCCCATGCTGCCCGACTTGTCAATAACCAGTATAAGCCCTAGGTTTGGTTCTTCTTCCTTAGGCTTTATATCCATATTTACAGGAAGAATATCTTCCAGTATTGTCTGATAATATCCTCCCGGTCCGTAGCTGTTGTCCCCTCCTGTAACAAGAAGTCCCTTTCCCTGGAGCCTTACGACCTTTTCAAGGTTTTCAAGAAATGGCTCGCCAAGTTTTTCTATAGAAACATTTGTAAGAATAAAAGCGTCATACCTTTGCAGCTCTTCAAGACCGGAAGGAGCTGCTTCGGGCCTGTTCACATCAACCTTTACATCATTTTCGAGGATCTTTATCAATTCCTCCCCGTCATTGTATTCGTCATGCACAAGAAGTATTCGGGGAATATCCTCTACATAAGTAAATGTGGACATTTTATTATTCTGCGGGATTTCATCCTCTCCGCTTTTTACGGAAACACTGTATGTAACCATCCCTCCCTCTTTAGAGGAATCAATAAAGGCGTATTTATTCAGTCCCTCTAAAAGCTCTATCTCCTTTACCGCCGAAAGCTGCCTGTTGGTAAAAAGCTCCAGAACAGCACTGGTCTTATGGGTACTATAAATAGAAACGCTTATTTCAAAGGTTTGCTTGCTATGTACATTTGAAGGCACTTCAATATCCTTTACCTGAACATCCCTGTAAACCGGTTCTGATAAAGGGAAAACATCGACAATAAATCCGTTCCTTCTCATTATCTTAGCCTGGGCCACTGCATCACCTGTATTTTCCCTTCCGTCGGTGACCAGTACAATCCTCTTCCTATCGGAAGCCGGCACAAGCGAACCGGCAAACTTAAGTCCGTTTTCAATATTTGTAAAGCTGTCATTTATACGGGACTGAAGAGATGAAAAAAGCGGATTTGCCGAAGGAAGCACTTCCACGGCACTATTAAAGCCAAACCTGATAACGCCTGCTTCTTCCTTTTTATCCATTGTGTCAATTGCATTTTTAATAAACCCATTTATATCATATTCCATCTTTTCAATGCTGGCAGAACCGTCAACAGCAAAAACAGTTGTTGATGTGCCCGAAACTTTTTTAATTCCCGTCCCTGCCAGGGAAGACACTATAAGAATAATCACAATCCCTCTGAGTGTAAGGATCATATTCCTCCGATAGGTTTTAAGCCTTGCCCTTCTAAAAGTAAGCCATGAAAATGCTAAAAGCAGGGGAATCACAAGTAATATTATCGGCCTGTTAAAATTAAACAGCATTTGAATATACCCACCATTCAATCAGTAATATTGGTAACGCGGTCCACAGTAATATATTAATCAGAGGCATACCTTCCGAACCGTCAGGCGTATGGGAAGTATTGGAAACCTCATCATTTGTTTTATATAGCTTAAGCTTTAAATCAGACTCGGCTTGAGGACAATTAACAGTAAAATAATTCTCGGCCAAAACCCCTTCAGCTTCCTGTACCAGTTTATACACTCCTGTTTCATATGTCTTTTCAAAAGCTCCTGAAGGAAAAGGCGGTGCAATTTGGGTTTTAACGCCTGAAGGACTGTATACATAAGCCTTACTGGTAACAGGATTCAAATTAAGCTCAACTGCCTGGTGGGGATAAGCCCTGTCCAGGTCCAACACCCTATCCGGCAGGAGCCACCCGGCAATGTCTGAAATCAATATGGGAAAAGCCGGTTTTAACACAATATTGGAATCATGCACATCAAATCCGAATACAATGATTCTCCTGTTTTCATGTATACCTCCAAATATAATTGCCCCCTTATCGGAATTCAGCATCTCCTCACCCCAGGATGGAACATCTAAAACAGAAGCAGTTCCAATTGTAAAAGGAAATTCTTTAATATGCTTAAAAAGCTCATGCTCCGGTTTGTAAAGGCCAGGGTGCTTAACCTTGCCGATTATGCCGAATAGATCATTTCTGTGAGGATTCAGTATTATTACATTGCCGTCCGGCAGTTTTTCAGGAACCATGCCGTCATAAACGTAAAGGTCATAACCGGACAGCAAGGGAACATCCTCATAGCTGCTTTTATAAAGCTTTAAGCCTTTTACAAGTGAAAAAGCTTTTTCAAGAAATATATTCCTGTCCGTTACAAGTACGGCTTTCTTATCGTATGACCTTGTAATAACATCATATATAATATTATCCGTATTAAGGCTATCGGTACTTTCCAATCTGCATTCCAGCAATGAAGCATATTGAGGAATGTTATCCCAATATATGTTAACGAATTCCCCAGGCCCCGTTTGAACCCGCTGTGAATCAAAAATCTGCCCGTCAACATAAAGACTGACATTTAGCCGGCTATCCTGGCTGCTGAAGCTGCCAAGTCTTGTAAGAGCCGTTATTCCGTCTGGCGTAAACACATGTGCTTGATGGACCAATGCGTAATTGTCGCCGTTGTTACCTACATTGATGAATTCATATCCGTCAAGTGCAGTTTCCAAAGGAGTATCCCCTATTACATAAGTTTTCGTATTGGGGAATTGGCCGCTTAAGGAACTTAAAAGGGCTGCCGCTTCTTCAATATTACCGGCAGCATTTGTTACTTCAAGGGAGTTTATTTTATCCTGCAAACTGTTTTTATCAGTATTCAAGCTCTCATAAACCGTATTGTTTGCACCCATTGCAACCAGTGTCACTTTAGAACCGGGTTTCATATTTGAAACAATGGAAGCCGCTCTTTTTTTAGCTTCGTGAAATCTGCTTGGTTTTGTATCCGCTGCCTGCATGCTCATGGAAGTATCAATAGCTATTATGAGATTTGATGTTTTTGTAGAAAGTCCCCTGATATATGGATTGGCCAATGCCATTATAAAAAGAAGCATTGCAGTAATCTGAAGGAGCATGAGTAAGCTTCTCTTAAGCTTTTGCCAGGGCGCGTTGGCTTCAATGTTATTTAATGCCTGCTGCCATAGATATATACTGGATACGCTTGTTTCCTCGAAACGCTGCTTTAGCATATACAGCAGTATAACGGCCGGTATTGTAAAACCCATAATGAATGCAAGGGGTGAATAAAAGCTCATGCTCCCACCACCTTTTTAATAATTTGTTCAACATCGAAAGACGTATCAAAAAGAACATATGATGCCGATTGGCTAAAGCAGTCGCTTTCCATCTTTTCCACAAAATATTTTAGAGCCTTTCCATAGGCCTTAAGGAGCTCCTTTGAGACAACCAGGTCCTTGTACCTGCCTGTCTCGCAATCCACAACCCTGCACCCTGAATTCAGATCAGGGCTTAATTCCTGCGGTGAGAGGGTATGACATATATAAACATCCTGTTTATAATATTTTAAATACTTTATTGTATCCATAACTGAGCCGGTGGAAAAAAAGTCCGATATAATTATGGTTATACCCCTGTTTGCCTTTATTGAACTGTTTTCTATCCCCTTTTTTATATCGGTGGTACCGTCATATTTTACATTCTCAAGCAGATTCAATATGCTATGAAAAGCATGGGTGCCTCTTAAGGAGACCAAAGAGCTTGCATTACAGTCTGTAATACAGTAAAGGGACAGCCTGTCATAATTGGACAAAGCCATAAATGAAAGGGCTGCGGCAAGCCTTCTTGACGAATAGCTTTTATTGGGCATACCCCAATTCATTGAGCTGCTTGTATCCAGAAAAATACTGACCGGCGCTTCCTTCTCTTCCATAAAGAGCTTGACAAAAAGCTTTTCAAATCGTCCGTATGCATTCCAGTCAATTCTCCTGAAATCATCTCCCTCGGTATACTCCCTGAAATCGGAAAATTCAACGGACATACCCTTACTCCTTGACTTACGGTTGCCGGACATACTGCCCGACACGGTAATCCCCATTGACAGGACAAGCTTTTGTATTCTGCTTAAAAAACCTGGGTCAAACAATTCACTCATTTTCAATCTCCCCAATAGAGAAATGGGACAGGATGCTACAGGGGACTGCGACAATCAAGAACCGCCCCCTGTCGCCCCCTGTACCATTTCTATGTTAATTCTTTGATTATTGCTTCGATTGCATCGTCGGATGTAAGTCCCTTCGATGTCCCTTCAAAATTTATAAAAATCCTGTGCCTCAATGCAGGATAAGCCATCGCATTTATATCATCATAGGCAACATTGTACCTGCCTTCCAAAACTGCCATTACACGGGACCCATTGATAAGAGCCTGGGCTCCCCTGGGGCTTGAACCATAACGGACATATTTTTTAACGGTTTCCGTAGAGAATTCATTGTCGGGATGGGTGGCCATTATAAGCTTTATTGCATATTCCAATACGGGATCAGCTATTGGAACTTCCCTTGAAATGCGTCTCATTTCAATAATTTGACTGCCGTTGGCTATTTTTTCCAGTGCTTCCTCTTTGTTTTTTGTAGTGAGATTTACAATTTCCTTCATCTCCTTTATGGTTGGAAAAATTACATTGAGCTTTAGCATAAACCTGTCCATTTGAGCTTCTGGAAGGGGATATGTACCTTCCATCTCTATGGGATTCTGTGTGGCAAGAACAAAATATGGCTCGGGAAGATTGTATGTAGAGCTTCCCACGGTAACAGTATGCTCCTGCATTGCTTCCAGTAAAGCACTTTGTGTTTTTGGGGTTGCCCTGTTTATTTCGTCCGCCAGGACAATATTGCTGAATACGGGTCCTGGTTGAAACTTAAACATTCCTTCCTTTTCAGAAGCCCTGGATATTATATTTGTGCCTACAACATCGGCAGGCATTAAATCAGGTGTAAACTGGATCCTGGAAAAATCCAGGTCCAAAACCTGTCCGATTGTTTTAACAAGCCTTGTCTTCCCTAGACCGGGAACGCCTTCCAGCAATACGTTGCCTCCTGCAATAATTGCTATTATCATCTGGCGTATCAGGCTTTTTTGGCCTATCATATGCCTTGATATTTCATGCTCCACTTTTTTAAATGCTTCAGCCATATTGTCCAGGTCATTTTTATCTACTTGCAATATAATCACTCCAATCATTATCCGGGCATTATGCTCATTATCCTTTACTCATTCCAGCCCGGTGAAATAATCTCTTACTATCTCTTTCATTCCCGGGGGTATATCTGCCCTTTCAATACTGGTAAATGCCTCCTGCTTGTATTGAGTCAATACCTGGTTATAGGGAACAATGCTCCCGCTCTCCACAGGTGTATTTGCCCCGTCATGCCACATGCTGCTGCCAGCCTCTCCGGCCGTGCCGGTGATATTTGTTATTTCTCCTCCGTCTCCGAGCCTTTTGGGAGTATATATTTCTTCATATTCGGCAAATTCTCCTTCACCGGCCTGTCTGGATCCACCACCGGATTCTTCAAAGTATCCCGTATCCTTGTCCGAAGCTCCGTCACCGGCTCCGGATCCTCCCCTGCCAGGCATCGGGGTGTCCCCTTGACCATTTTGCCCACTCTGACCATCGCCACCCTGCCCTCCTTGTCCGCTCTGTCCACGGGCATTCCCTGCCGAACCGCTTTTGCTCTGGCCTTCCGGCGAACCATATCTGGAGAGCATTACGTTGTTTCCTGAAGCCGATGCAATGCTCCTCCTTGCGGCATTTATTGCACTTTCCAAACCTTCTGCCCCATTACCGCCCGCAGCCGACAAGTTATTGCCGGTACTTTTTTGCATATTCTGCAAAGCTTCCGCCAGTTTCTCGGCAGCTTCCTGCATATTTCCCTTATCAATATTATCTGCCGCCTTTTTAATATCATCACTCAAATCCAGGTCCTCATCCTCAACCTCGTTTGCAGCCTGTTTAAGCTGCTCTATCATTTCTTCCCTCTGTCCGTCATTCATTTTTTCAAGTTCATTTTTAAGCTGCTCCATTTTATCTGCAATCTCTTTTGTATCATTATCCTCAATAGCCTTTGCCATTTGACCGGGAGTATTGCTTTCCATACCTTTTTCCAGCCTTGATAAAAGCTTATCCTTTTCGTCTGTTTTAAGCTTTTCCAGGTCGTGCAGGGCCTTTGAAAGCTCCTTTAAAGCCTCTTCTTCATTTTTTGTTTTTTTCAGCTTCTCCAAAAGCTTATCAAGCTCTTTTTCTATTTCCTTAATTTTCATATCATCATCGTTTTCTTCCAATAACTTGCTTTTTTCAGCTTCAATATTGTCTGCCTGCTTCTCGATTTCCTTTACCACGTTTTCCATTTTCAATGCTTCATCCCTTGTTGATGAAGGTATGAAGAAAAACGAAATTGTCAAAATAATCATAACAAGTGAAGCAGTCAAGCCCCTTTTCTCCACCCTGATAACATAAAGCTTGTCTAATTGAGTGGTCTTTAGCTTGTTTAAAGCATCCGTCCTCTGTACCTGGCTAAGCTTGCTGTTGTCGTCTTTAAGCTGAAAGGCCGTTACTATTCTTTCCTTAAGCCCCAAAGAATCGGCAGTATTAATGACTTTATTATTGCCTGGGCTTAAAAAAGCCGAAACAACTATCGAAATTATCATAATAGCTGCAAAGGCTTTTATGACGGTTTCCGATAAAAAAGGTACGGGCACGAAAAGAGAAGCTAAAGACAGGGCGAATGAAACCGAGCATGCAACCAAGAGCCCTATTGTGAGGCAGTATATGGTATTATTTATATGTATTTTTGTTTTAAGAGGCCTTAATGCCTTTTTAAAATCTTTCATGATTGATATCCGGCTTTTTTCTTCTTTTTTCTCTTAACAGGCTTAAGCTTCCATGAAGTAAACCATATCAGCACCCCTGAAAGAAGTACGTTAAAAGTAATATTTAAAAGCCATGGTCTGGTGAATATCCAGCCGGCGGTTTTATCTGAAAAAATTCTCTTCAGCTCATAAAATATATTAAAAATATCAATGTACCCGCTTGACCATGTAGCCATAGAGGCAAGGCCAAAAAATGGGTTCGGCGCCATGAATATGAGTATTAATGCCGGATTTGTCTCTGGATTTCCGCCAAATCTCATTGTAAAAAATGTCCAAACATACATTATTACAACAGTACCTATCACAAAACCCAAAAGCGTCACATATGTCATTACCATAGCAATGGAGCTCTTTTTAAATATGGATGAATAAAACAGCCCCACACTTCCTACCATAAATGCGGTTACTATATAGAATGCAAAAAGAAGCAGTACATCTACCAATCCAATTCCGCCAAATATGAACACTATTCCCAGGATCGGAAAAGACGCAACTATTAAAAGAAGCACATGGGCAATAGAAGATATAAGCTTTCCAAACACAATAGAAAAGGTTGGTAAATTAGTGCACAGCAGCAAATCCAATGTCTGCCTTTCTCTCTCACCGGATATGGCGCCTCCGGTTAGTGCGGGTGTTATTAACAGGATAAGCATAAACTGGGCTATTGCCAGCATATTGTATATATTTACGGCAGTACGGGGATTAAAGCTGTATGAACTATAACGGGAAATCTGGTCATTGGTAAGGAAATAGAAAAAAACAATCAGTCCTAAAAACCCCAGATATATTGTTACAAGAGCGGGCGACTTCCAGCCTCTCATTTTAACTTTAAGCTCCTTTGCTATTACCGGATTATACCGCATCCTTCATACCCCCTACCGTCAAATTCATAAATATGGATTCCAAGTTTTTCTCTGCTTCCCTGAAGGAAATAACAGGTATTTTTCTTTCCACCATTTGTGCAAGTATCCTGGCAAGCTGCTCATCATCGCCGTTAAAATCCGCACTTATCTGGTCGTTTGAAACGGTTACATTGCAAAGTACGGGCTGCTCCTTAAGAAATGATACGGCCGGCTGCATTTCACCGTTGACCTTTACAATTAAAACCTTGTTTACCGATACTCTCTGCATAATTTCATCTACAGTACCATTTATAACCATTTTTCCGGCATTTATGATGCCGATGGATGTACAAAGCTGGGAAAGCTCAGGCAATATATGTGAGCTTATCAATATGGTTTTACCCATATCCCTCAATTCCTTAAGTATTTCCTTGATCTCTGCCCTTGCCCTGGGGTCAAGTCCTGAAGCAGGCTCGTCAAGTATGAGAAGCTGTGGGTTGTGAATAAGGCTCCTGGCGAGGCAGAGTCTTTGCTTCATTCCCCTTGAAAGACTGTCGACATATGCATCCATTTTATCTTTAAGGTTAACAAGCTCTACCAAATCATCGCATACTTTCTTTCTTTTGTCTGCAGGTATTCCATAAACGCCTGCATAAAAATCCATATACTCATCAACTCTCAAATCATCATATACTCCAAAAAAATCAGGCATATATCCAATTTGTTTCTTGACTCCTCCGGGATCTGCCTGGATATCTATTCCATTTACATATACTTTCCCCGATGTGGCTTTTAAAAGGCCGGCTACAATTTTCATGGTAGTTGTCTTGCCTGCACCATTTGCTCCCACAAACCCGTATATGTGTCCCTTGTCTATTTTCATGGAAAGTCCGTCAACTGCCGTAACTTTTTTATATTTTTTTACCATATTTGTAATTTGCAGCATCACTTCACCATCCCTTCCATAGCAAATTCCGGTATTCCAATGCGGTTGGCCGAATAATAATCCTGTGTTTCAATCTGAGCACTTATTTTCATTCTGATTTTATTATTCTCATCAATATAGCTGTCGGCATTTCCTTCTATTTCAATCTTGCTTTTAAACTCTTCCCAAGCATCATTTTGCTTATTATATATATAAAACTCAAATTTGTTTTGTTTGCGCATATCCTTATTTTCCTGCGATCTGTATCTTTCAATTATTGAATCTGTTGTTTTCGACATGTTTATGCTGAACTTATCCACATTAATCTCATCCGGTACGGTAAAACAAAATTCAGCGTCTCCGCTGCCTTCAAACTGAACTCCATCGGCATACCCTCCAAACAAGTATGCTTCCCTGCTTTTCTCAAGGACAGGCTTCATTATACCGAAAGGAATATGTATTTTACTTCCCTTTTCAAAGGATATGTTATTTCTGTAATATACAATATTGCTGTTATATACCTTTGGTTCTTTATCATTTATAGTTATGTCGTATTCAACAGGATTATAATTCAGTGCATAAAAATGTATGCTGAAATTATTAAAGGTATCATAACTGTTATTTTTAACATTATCATATATTCTGTTAAAAAGATTTTGCTTCCTATTTTTTTCCCTCCAGTCCTTAGGTGGTCTGCTCCCTTGTGACACATTATAGGAATATCTTTTACGCATAAGGTTTTGAAAGCTTTTTTCCACATTGTCGCCATCCAGATCAGCGTTTATTTCTCTCCTGTCTCCAGGCATAAGGTCACCAATTTCAATAAAACTGTTGCCTATACTTATAAAAGCCTCCTGCAGGTAAAACGGAGTCCTGTTGTTAACGGATACCTCAAGGCGGTCGTTGTAGAGTGAAAATGAATCAATAATCCCTCCTGCCACAGGCATGCTCTTTTTTGCCCCCATATATCTTGCTTCCCATATACCTACATTATACATATCATAAACAATTGGAGCACCGAATGTAATTTTGCCTATTTCCTTTCTTTTTAAATCTGCCTGCCGGTAGCTGATTTTTTCATAATATTGGTTTTCCGGATTAATATCAAGATTCATTTCAGGGTCATATTTTATTGACAGGTCACCTTTTCTATTATTAAACATCCCCATGTACGTGTTGATTGACGCAGTTTTGGAATACTCGTTTATTTCAATTACGGATACATTATTCAAAATTGCCGTAGTATATCTTGTTTTAAAGCCTGCCAGGTATATGGTCAGTAAGAACAATAAAGACGCTGCGGGAATTGCAATCCAGTTCCAATCCCTCCTGTCCTTCTTCTTCAGGATGATATAAAATGCAGGCCCTACAAGCAGAATATATACGCCAATAATAATTAGCATGGCCCTATAGGGTGGTGCTTCTTCCTCGGAAATTTCATTCACCAGGCCTCTGTAATTTCTGCTTCCGACAATGCCGGAGATGTGGTTGGAGATGTTGTTGAAGGACATCAAATTTTTGTTAAGGCGCACAACCGAATCATTAATAAGCTTTTCCCATAAATACACTGAATTGCTCCAACCGGCTAAGGGCTCCAAAGTAGGATCATAAGCAAGTATGGTCACTATTCCCGAATCCACATCACTTATAACGGCAAGGGGAATATCATCCTGCTTAAGCAGCACTTTTCCTTCCGGGCCCGGTAAATCCGCAATCTCCATTGAACCGGCAGGGGGTTCTTTTTCAATCAGGTTTCCCATCTCCTGCAATGTGTCAACCATCTTCGTACCGCCCGTATCAAAAGGCTTCAACGAATAGGGAAGAGGATTGTAAACCTTTTGTAAGTTTGAACCGGTTCCAATGATAAGGATATTCCCCTGGGACACCCATTTTGATATTATGTCAAGCTGGCTTTTTTCAAGAAGTGATACTTCCATATTGGCCAGCACAATTATATTGAAATTGCTCAAGGATTTCAAATCATGGGGGAAATTTTCATACTCAAGGTAAATAAGCTCTGCTTTGCCTACTGACATTGCAGCATCTTTTTCATCCGAGGAAGCCACCATCATCTTCATTTTAATCTCCCTTTCATAAGGGTCCCCGCCTGTAAAAATCCTGGTTGTTTTAATTCCGCTAAGTTCCCTCAGGGCTTCCGGATCATCTGAAAGCACTCCAATAACAGGAGTGTCCGGGTGTATTATTTTTTTAAACTCAAAAAGGGTTTTTGTATGAACCTTGCCCTTCACCACCAGCTTGACATCGTAACTTCTGTCAGCGGAATTTATAGGGATATTAACCGCAATATCCTTTACAGACCCGGAAGGCAAGCTCACAGGCGTGGCATAAAGGACGTCGGTATCATAACCCCAGGGTACCGCTACCTGTATTTCACCCTCAATATCTTCCCCGCTGTTTGAAACTGTTATTTCAAAGGGCACGGAAAACCCCAGCCTGGCCATTCCTTCATAACCGGCTTTCACATCAATTGTTATGCTGCCTTGATCCTGCTTTGCATGAACATGTACAGCTTGTGTAATGGTTAATACCGAAAGCATTAACAAAATAATTTTCCTAAACATACCAATGCATTTTTTCATACTGTTTTATCCTCACAATCAATTATAAAAAAACAAACAACAGATATTAAACGTAAAACAAATATAAAAGGTTCCGCTTTTTTAAAATTTGTTTTAAATTTCCTGATAATGCTATTGTATCAAACCATTGAATGCAGGTAAATCCATGTTTTTGTTATCTTATATATGAAAAAGCCTTATAAGTATACTCCTTATAAGGCCTTGTCCATAATTGTAAATTTTGTGTAAATTCAACATTGTGCTTTGACCTGCTTTTCCAGATGGCTTTTAAGCGGCAGGTAGACAGCAGCCACAATAAATGAGTTTAAAAATGATTTTATCAGGTTAAATGGTATAAAAACAGGAATCAGCATATCAACAACCGTATCATAAGGATAACCGTAAAATTTTACGGTAAAAAAAAGGTTTGCAGGAATCATAATAAGAGTCATACTTATCGAGCCGGCAATTAAAGCAGCAATAGCCGCCCTATAGGAATAATATTTCCTGTAAATGCATGAGGCAACAGCAACAAGGGTACCTGTTGATATAACATGCATAACCAGGCCTACCCATCCTCCTTCAGGATTTACCAGTATTGCCTGTATAGTGGAAACCACAACTGTTATTATCAAGCCTGCCGGTGCTCCCAGCATAAAACCGCCGATAAGTATCGGTACATCTGCCGGCTCATAGACCAAAAATGTTGCCGCGGGTATTATAGGAAACCTTATGAGCAGCATCAGCACTATCGAAAGCGCCGATAAAACCGCCATTTTCGTCATTTTGTTTACATCCCTCTTCAATACAAAAACCTCCCATTGAATTATTCTGATAATCACAGAGCATAACAAAAAATCCCTGAAGCCTATCTCTTCAGGGATTAAAAAAATTTCTTAATATTTGCGCCGTCTTCTTTCATCCAGACTATACTGTCGGCCCCGGAATCACACCAGGTCAGCTTTCGCTCGCGGGCTAACGGAAAATCCGCATTACCGCCGGTCGGGAATTAAACCCTGCCCTGAAGATTATTTTGTCAGCTATAATTCTAGCAGTAATTCCCTTGCAAGTCAATATAAAATTTGCTTTTGAGCCTCCCCATTTTTTTAAAATAGGTATAAATTTATGAGTATAACGAAACATTTATAAGACCAATCATTAAGAAAATGTTAGATTGCTGCAATATGGTCTATTTGCGATTAAAATATTTATTGTTCCTTATATTTCTGCAATAGTTGACAAGTGCATACAATAAAATATATAATATGGTAAATATAAGAATTAACCAAGGGGAGGTTATTGCCAATGAAATCAACAGGTGTTGTAAGGAAAGTGGATGAACTTGGTAGAATAGTATTGCCAAAGGAATTACGGAGGACAATGGAGATAGACGTTAAAGACGGTATGGAAATTTACGTCGAAGGAAACACAATTATTCTTAAAAAATACCAGCCCGACTGTATTTTCTGCGGTGAAGTAAACAATACTGTCAGCTATAAGGGAAGAAATATCTGCAGTTTATGTATGGCACAATTGAAAAAATAACAAAAGCGTATCCTAAATACTACAGCGAAAAAAACTTTGAAAGCTGAGTTTTGGATCAATCAGAAATTTTTTAGCTATGCGGGTCCTTCATTGCTGTGCCGTTCCAAATGGTAAGACAATCTGGTTCGACACCGGGCTGTTGATTTAAAACATCCATAATAAAGTTTTTCGCTGTAGTGCAAGAAAATCTACTGCAATCCAACCATAAATTATTAGCTCTAGCTTTCGTATGTTTTAAATCCCTCACCTAAAACTTCTCTTACATCTGTCAGTATGAGAAATGCATCAGAGTCAATTTCCTTTACCAGCTTTTTTAAAACCGGCAGCTGGGATCTTTGCACCACACAGAACAATACCTGCCTGTTCTTTCCCGTATACATTCCTGTTCCTTCAAGAGAGGTTACTCCCCTGTCAAGGCTCGACAGTATCTTTTGGGCGATCTCATCCGACCTGTCGGAAATTATGAACAGGGCTTTAGCAAAATTTACACCTTCAAGCATTGTATCTATGACCCTGGAAGCAATAAAAAGGGTGACCATTGCATACATGGCAAGCTGGAAGCTTTTGAATGCGGCTGCGGCAAATACTATTACAAGGCTGTCAATGATAAGCAGTACCTGTCCCATTGTAAAGGCAGGTGTAAAATGATTTACAATCTTTGCCGCAAGGTCCGTTCCTCCCGTTGTAGCCCCGGACCTGAATACAAATCCCAGTCCTACGCCCATTAAAAATCCCCCAAATAATGAATACAGAAGAAGGTCCATATTGGCAGATTCCAGCTTAACAAGGTCTGCAAAATAATCAGTCAATGGTTCCAAGCCGTCAATAGCGGCAGATAGCAATACGGTGGCAGCAAGGGTTCTTATGAAAAATCTTTTTCCGATCAACCTGAATCCCAGAATAAAAAGTGGTATATTCAGGATCAGCATAGTGGTACCAACAGGCATTTTTTCACTGCTCAAATAATATATGACCGTAGCTATTCCCGCAACTCCTCCCGGAGCAATCTTAAAGGGCACCAGGAAAATATTAATGGCAGCAGCCGTTATAACACAACCTAAAGATATAAGCAGGTAATTTTTCACATGCCTGAAAGCTTTGTTCATGAGATACTCCTTCCTTACCTATTATATCATATATTCTCCCGCACAAGCCTGGATTATGAACTTTTTTCCCTGCAGTACCGATTCAATATAAAAAATGTGGAACCTCAAAATATTACCTTGTATTTTTTATAAAATTTTGAGAAAATGTACATATAAAATTTTTAAAAAAATATGATATTTCAAAAAACGGCAGGGAGAACATATGAAGGTAATTCATCTGATCGGAGGAGGAGATGTAGGCGGTGCAAAGGTACATGTCCTTTCTCTGGTAAAAGAGCTGGGTAAACACATTGAAATAAAAATCATTTCTTTGCGCCCGGGCGAATTTTCCGAAGATGCCAGGGAAATGGGTGTAAATATTGAAGTTGTAAAAACAGGAAATGTTTTTAAGGACTTAAATATAATAACACGGATTATTGAATCGGACGGGCATGAAATAATTCACTCACATGGGGCAAAAGCAAACATGTATGCACTCCTTTTAAAAAAAAGGACAGGCCTGCCTGCCGTAACTACCGTCCACAGTGATTACCGGCTGGACTATCTCCACAGCTTATGGAAAAGATATACCTTTGGTATTATAAATACTATTGCCCTGCGCTTTGTTGACTATTACACCACTGTCACCGGCAAGTTCAAGGGAATGCTTATTGAAAGAAAATTCAATTACAAAAATATATATACGGTATACAATGGTATGGATTTCTCTACCCCTGTAGAGACCCTCACAAAAAAAGAATTTATTGAAAAACATAACCTTCCCATAACTGAAGAGAATATTATTGTGGGAATACTGGTAAGGCTGGTTCCCGTAAAAGGAGTAGAAACCTTTGTAAAAGCTGCCAAAGTTGTGGTAAAATCCAATCCGTCCGTAATTTTTGTAATAGGCGGAGACGGAGAAGAAAGAAAAAAGCTTGAAAACCTTTCAAAAAATCTTGGTATTTCAAAAAATGTATTTTTCCTTGGCTGGATTGAAGAAAGCTACAAATTTTTAAGCGGTATTGATATAAATGTACTGTCTTCCATAAGTGAAGGATTTCCTTACTCAATCCTGGAAGGGGTCAAGGTTGGAAAACCTACCATAAGTTCAAAAGTGGGGGGCATTCCTGATTTTATAACTAACGGCATTAATGGCTATCTTTTTACTCCGGGTGACCACGGGAAGCTGGCTGAATGCATACTGGACATGGCAAATAATCCCGAAAAAAGAAAATCCATGGCAGAAAAATTATATAATAAGGCAACAAAAGAGTATACATCGGAAAATATGGCTAAAATGCAGTTTGAAATATACGAATCAATATTAACAAAAAAATCAAATAATCCGGTTAAGAAAAGTTATGATGCTGTGGTATCAGGATATTACGGTTTTAAAAACCTTGGCGACGACGCACTGCTTAAAGCCATCATAAAAAATATAAGGATGTTTCGGAGTGATGTACGTTTTTCAATTTTATCCAAAGACCCTGTAGAAATCAAAAAAACCTATGCTATTGATTCAATAAATCGAATTAATATAGTAAAAATAATTATGACTATGCGAAAATCAACTATTTTCATTTATGGGGGTGGTACACTTATCCAGGAAAGCACCAGTACAAGGTCACTTTTATACTACCTGTTTATAATATGGATAGCCAAAAAAATGGGCTTGAATGTCATGCTTTATGCCAATGGAATTGAGCCTATAAACAAATACTTCAACAGAAAGCTTACTCAAAAGATTCTCAATGGCATTGATATAATAACCCTTAGAGAGGAAGACTCCCTCAATGAACTTGGAAAAATAGGCATTTCAACTCCCAAAATAACGGTTACGGCGGACCCTGCTTTAAACATTGACATTTCCCCCCAGGAAAGAATAGATGAAATAATGGACCAGGAAGGTATCGGCAGAACCGGTAAACTGATAGGGATTTCAGCAAGAAAGTGGGACGGATTTGCAAAACATGAGGAGAAACAGGCAGTTTTAGCTATATCTGCGGCTGCCGACTACATGATAGAAAAATATGATGTCAAACCTGTATTTATTCCCATGCAGCCAAACGACTTATTGATAATAGAGGATATTTCGTCTGCCATGAAAAACAAGTCACATATACTCAGGGGCTCGTATACCGCCGAGGAAGTTATGGGCCTGACAAAACACTTAGAGCTGATGATTGGAATGAGGCTTCATTCCCTGGTGTTTGCCGCCAGCTTCGGTATTCCCGTAGTCGGCCTTGTATACGGACCAAAGGTGGAATCCTTTTTAAAGTATATAAACCAGGCCCATGCGTCGGCCGGCAGCGTAAAATCCTTAAAACCGGACGCCTTAAAGGCTGTGGTTGAAAAAGTATGGCTCAAAAGGGATGAAATAAGTAAAGAACTAATTGAAATTACGGGCAGGCTGAAGCAAAAAGCCATGTACAATGCAAAGCTTGCAGTGGAACTGATGGATAAAAGGGAGACTATATGAGAAATATCGTTAACATACTTGGAGTAAATATTGATAATACAACAATGGATGATGCTGCCGACAGAATATGCACATTTGTGAAACAAAAAAAGGTCCGCTGTGTTTATACGCCAAACTCAGAAATCATAATGGAAGCGTATCGGAATAACCGGCTGATGGAAATTTTAAATGAAGGCGACATGGTAATCCCGGATGGCGCCGGTGTGATACTGGCATCTAAAATACTTGGGAAAAGCCTGTCTGAAAAGGTCTCGGGCATTGACCTCATATACAGGATTTTAACAGGTCCCAGGACAAAGAATTGCAGCATTTTCATTCTCGGCGGAAAGCCTGGCGTTGCTGAAAAAGCATGTATAAACATAACCGGCAAATACCCTTCAATTAAAATCGCAGGGTACTGTCACGGATACTTTTCAGATGAAGAAGAAGATGGCATTATTAAACAGGTAAACAAATCCGGTGCGGATATTTTGCTTGCGGGATTGGGTGCGCCAAAACAGGAACAGTGGATACATACCAACAAGGACAAGCTTGCGGTAAAGGTTTGCATGGGCGTGGGGGGCAGCATTGATATCATTGCCGGGACGTCCAGGCTCGCTCCCGAATTTATCCGAAAAGCAGGATTTGAATGGTTATACAGGCTTTCCAGGGAACCAAAAAGATACAGACGAATGCTTGACCTTCCCAGATTTATGATAAGGGTACTTAAGGAAAGGCTAGCCTTGGACAGGAAAACCTGTAAATGAATAACCCATTCACTCTCAATTTTCTATTATTCAGCTATTGCAGTTTATATTCGCCCTTAACCAGGAGATAAACCTTATCACTTTCCGCCTTGATTCCTCTTCCGTCATCTCTGGAAGCAACCAGCAGGTGGTTAAGCTTTATTGCCATACCACTTGACGTATCTCCTCCTGAAGTAAGATCAGCCAGGCCATCTCCGTCTTTGCCGGATATTGCAGTAGCTTGTCCTGACCTTACCACTATTTCCGTTCCGGCTCCTGCAATCAGCTTCTGCCCCTTGCTGATTTGAATAGCTTTAAAAACTGAAGAAGCAGGTACTTCCGCCGGTGGATTCTGGGGTGCGGAAGAACCGTCAATACTGTTGATTTTTGCTTCTAAAATAGATATTGTTTCTAACAGTTTTACTTGCTGCTGTGAAAGATTATTGATTTTTTTGCTTAGCCTTTCTACTTCCTGGTCCACATAACTTTTTGCAACTATGGGATCATCGTCAGAACCCGGCTGCGGATTGGCCGCCGTTACTATACCGTATAAAACAAATGCTGAAAGAATAATCGCAGTGATTAATGTTATATGCAGCCTTTTAACTTTTCTCATCTTTGGTAACCCCCAATATGTATTATAACTCTATAAGGCCGAAGCTGATACCCAGAGCCTCATCAACCTTAATCATCAGCCCATTGTCCAGACGGCCTATTTTTTCCTTAAGCCTCTTTTTATCTATCGTTCTTATCTGCTCCAGTAAAATTACGGAATCTTTTTGTAAACCGTACTCATTTGCATTTATTTCAATATGCGTAGGAAGCTTTGCCTTGTTTATCTGGGAGGTGATGGCCGATGCTATTACAGTCGGACTGTATTTATTCCCTATATCATTTTGCACTATAAGTACAGGCCTGACTCCGCCCTGTTCAGAGCCTACAACAGGACTTAAGTCCGCATAGTACATATCACCACGCTTTATTACCACGTTTCAATCCATCTCCCCAAGTCGTTTTTCGTACCTGTTCTGTTGATCGCAGTCAGCCTCAAAGCAAAATTCAGATAACCTGATATTTATTTCAGCCATTTCTTCATATCCTTTTTTCAAGCTTTCACAGATATGAATCCTTCTGCGCTCATTCAAGTAAACCTTCATTGCTTCTCTGACAAATTGACTCCTGTTGGTTTTCTCAACAGATACCACATTGTCAATTTCCTGCAATAAACTGTCCGGCAAACTAATCATCACTTTTTTAAGTCCAGCCAATAAAACCCCCCCAGTTCTTCGGCTGTAATACTTCCAGCATTTTATTCCTGCTGTAAAAAACCTTATTGATAAATTTTCTTCACTGCAGTATTATATATTATGTTTCTTATAAATCAAAAATAAACATGTATTATAAAATCAGACAACAGATTACCGGCTCTTTCAAAAATCAAAAAAGCTTTGACTTTTGTGCTCTCTATTTTCTTCTTTTCATAATACATCCACCAATAATAATATATTCATTATATTATTATATGTATACATGGTCAAATTAAAAATGTATTACGATTTGGTTTAACATATTCTACGGATATGACTTTTACTGTATTCAAAAGGAATTTAAAAACTAAAAAAAAGGGCCCCGTTGGACCCTTTTATCCTTTAATATGTTCCTTTTGTATCCAGTTCCTTCTTTTTCACATTTTTTTTAAAAGATGAATTTTTAATCTTTTCCTGGAGCTTTTCATAAAACAGGTCTTCATTCACCGGAATATCTACCCATTTATCCAGCCATGAAGATAAATGGATTGCATTGGAGATTTGAAGACCTTTTATCCCTTCTTCTCCAGGTGCCAAGAGCCCGGTCCCGTTTAAAATTGCACTTACCCAGTTCCTGAGAATTCCTACATGCCCTGAAGAATCCCTTCCAACAGGTACTTTGCATACCCAGTTCTCAGGCCCTCCAAATCCGCCTTTGAACTCAGCATTAAATTGTCTCTCCGGTATTCTGTTCCTGTAAAAAATAAGCTCATTTTTTTCAATAACTACCTTGCCCCTGTCTGCCATTACCTCCAAACGGTTAGTTTCCGGTGTCATGCCTGTAGAGCTGACAAAAAGTCCGGTTGCACCGTTTTCATATTCCACATATGCCGTTACGTCGTCATCAACTTCAATATTATGATATTTGCCGCAGGCACAAAAACCTCTTACCTTTGAAGGCATTCCGCACATCCACTGCCATAGATCCAATTGATGGGGGTCCTGGTTAAGCAAAACCCCTCCGCCTTCTCCTGCCCAGGTTGCTCTCCACCCGCCCGAATCATAATAGCTCTGTGGACGGTACCAGTCTATTATCCAGTTGGTTCTTTTAATATCACCAAGCTCACCCGATTTTATAAGCTCCCGGAGCTTCTGATAAATGGGATTTGTCCTTTGATTGTACATAATGCCAAAAACCTTATCGGTTTTAGCTGCCGTTTCATTCATCTCTCTTACCTGCCTGGTATAAACACCTGCAGGCTTTTCAATCAAAGTATGCAAACCCATGTTTAATGCCTTGACGGCAAGGGGAGGATGATCATAATGAGGTGTAGCAATAACAGCAGCATTGACCTCATTCGATTCATACATAGCCTCTGCATTATCAAAAACCTTAATCTTTTCTCCAAACATCTCTTTTGCCTTTTCCAGACGCTCAGGTTCTATATCACATACGGCAGCCAGCTCGGCATTGTTAACTTTATTGCCCATTAGTGACCGTGCATGTTCTCTTCCCATATTTCCAAAGCCCACAAGTCCTATTTTAACCTTATCCATTTCTTAACCTCCTCCTAGGAGCCTTGGACAGAACTCCTGTACATATATTTTTGATTCATTTTTTTGTCCAAATTCTTCAAAAAAACGGCGAATATCTGGATATTTAACGCTTT
>JANQLN010000088.1 GCA_028280575.1 Clostridia bacterium | reverse complement strand
AGGTTCTAGACACTTACTTTTTCTTAATGATTGGACTGATAAATGGTTCATTGTACTCATAAATATATACCTATTTTAAAAAATGGGGAAACTCAAAATTCGCACTTAATTGACACAATTTTGAAATCAAGATACAATTAAAAATGTATGAATACACGCTTGGAGGATAATAAAGTGCAAAAAAGAGTCTTTTACAAAAAGCTGTTTACCACTTATATCGCTATCATTTTATTATATACTTTCTTTATAATTATTCTTTTTAGTTATAAAACTAATGAACTCAAGCATACACAGGTAGATATTCAAAACCGGAGATTTATAGAAAATGTCAGAGAGCAAATAGATAAAAAGCTTTCCATTACAAATAAACTGGTAAACCAGCTATTAATTAATAAAGATATTATTAACTATTCATCCAGTAAAGAGCGTAATTATTATTTTTTGCTAAAGGCTCGAGATTTATTAAAAAATACCTTTGAGTCCTTTTCTGATTTAGGAACCTATGTTACTATTGGCAAACCGAATGATTCACTGTATGTTTCCAGTATTGGCAGTGTTGAAAAAGATAAATTTTTTAAAGACATGGGGTTTAATGAAACTGACAAAGCCAGAATTATAAGATTTCTTGAAACAAATTCAAACGAACAGTATTTGACAATTAACAGCCTTACAAAATATTACAATTATGACGTAAAAGTTCTATCGTTTATAGCATCTAAAGAGTTCTCCGGAGGAGACCGTTTATTCTTTTTCATTTCTTACATTAAGGAACTTTTATTTCCCGTAGTTTTATCTGATGAACTGGGCTTATTACTGTTATTAGAGGATAATAAAATCATACTTGAGCAAAACAGAGGCCTGCCGGAAGATACTGTAAAAGCTTTGCTGTCTTACACGAGTAATAATAAATTCAGCAAAAGTATTTCCAATAATCATGGTTACAAGAAAGATTCACATAAAAATTTTGATATTCATATAATAGACTCAGAAGTGATGAATTGGAAGTATGTCTTTTTCTCATACAATAACACCGCTTCAATAATTAAAAAGCTTATAATCCAATCTGCCATAATCTATTTGATTTTTATAGGTTTAGGGGTCCTGCTTACATATATGGTTACAAAAAGGATGTATCTTCCTGTTAAAAAAATTCTGAGTATATTCACTGAAGATTCCAATGGAAGAATAGATGAATTTACATATATTGAAAAAGAGACATCCAGGATCAAGGAATCTAATGTAAAGTTAAAGGAAATAATTCGTACTAACAGTATTTCTTTAAAAGATAAGCTTTTAAAGGATTTATTACTAGGTATTATAAACAAGGATAAAATATCTGCAGAATTAAAAAATGATGCGGATGAGCTGGGCAAAAAAGGTCTAACGGTAGCTATCCTGGATTATACACAATTAGAAGATAACAAGGATCATTTATCAGAAGAAGGAATATTATCGGTCAAGGCCGAACTTCTGACAAGAATCAAGCATGCAACAGAAAAAGAATTCAACATACACACAGTTGAACTGGATTATAATAAATCCGCCCTGATTATAGAAGAGAAAACCATTAGTATTATTCAGAAACAAATAGTATTTATTCTATCAGAAATATCAGCTTCTTTAGATATTAATATTGTTGCATTTATAGGCTCTCCGGTAGATTCGGTTTATGATATTTTCAAAAGCTATAAAGATGCGATAAAAATAATGGAGTTCAAATATGTTTTTCATCAAAAAGTTGCCATAACCATGGAAGATATAAATAAACTAAAGATAGACAAATATTTCTACCCTCTTGAAGTGGAAAACAACTTGATAAAATATGTTATTCAAGGCAAAGAAGAAGAGTCTAAAATAGTACTGGACAATATCTTGAGAGAAAACTTTACAGAAAGAAAGCTCTCAAAGGAAACTCTCTCCTTATTCATTTTTGCAATTACCGCTACCGTTAATAGAATATTGCAGCATACCGGCAAGTCTATTGAAGATATATTTGACGATGGATTTATAACCTATATTGAGCTTAAAACATATAAAGATATAAAAAACCTGGAAGATAAGATTAAAGATATTTTCTGCTCAATTTCGACCGGTATTAAGATTGATATGAAAACCCAGACCGGTACTATTGCAGAAAGGCTTAAAAATTACATTCACCATAACTACAAAAGAGATATTTCATTAGTTGAACTTGCAAACCAATTCAATTTATCGCCAGGATATGTAAGTGTACTATTTAGAAGCTCAAATTCTATGAATTTTAAAGATTATCTAAATATGTATAGAATTAATAAAGCCAAGGAGATTTTAAATGGCAATAAAAGCATAAAAATAAAGGAACTCAGTGAAATAATCGGCTTTAATAGTACAAACACTTTTATCAGGATATTTAAAAAATATGAGGGGATATCCCCTGGCAAATACGTTGATAATTTATAACACTCTTGTCCAGAGACTAACTGACATATATATCTGCATTTCACACAAAAAATGAATGTTTGGATACAGAGTGGGGATGAAATATTCTTGGTAGATAATCAATTTTGATGATAATCATAAATTTTGTGGATTTACTTATAAATTTATGTGTGCTATGATTTCTATAATTCCAAGCATTATGACCTTTTAAATCCACTAAAACCTTTGTGTATTTCAAAGATCATAATTTAAGGAATCAAAACGAAGGGGGTATAATTTATTGCAGCTGTCTACTAAAGCAAGATTAAAAGAAACTATTCATAAAAGCGATAAAAACAGAATTAACCTTGAACAATGTATTTCAAACTTTAAAAAAAATTGGCAGCTTTTTGTGTTGCTTATCCCATTTTTGCTTTTTTATGTTTTTTTCATTTACAAACCTATGTGGGGACTTCAAATAGCTTTCAAAGATTATAAGCTGTTTGGAGGGATAGCAGAAAGCCCTTGGGTCGGGTTTAAACATTTTGAATCTTTTTTAATGGGACCATATTTTTTAAACACATTTAAAAATACCCTTATGATAAGCTTATATGGACTGATTTTCGGATTTCCCATACCAATTTTTCTTGCATTGCTTTTAAATGAAGTAACAAGCAGGAAACTTAAAAAAGCAGTGCAAACAGCTACTTACCTTCCACATTTTATTTCAATTGTGGTAATTGCAGGAATTGTAGTCAATTTTCTCTCACCAAGCAATGGGCTTATCAATATAATAATTTCAAAGTTTGGCGGAGAAAAAGTTTATTTTTTGTCCAAGCCTGAGTATTTCAGACTAATTTACATTATTATGGGAATATGGAAAGAATCGGGTTTTGGAGCAATAATATATATTGCATCTCTATCTTCTATTGATCCAAATCTATATGAGGCAGCATATATTGACGGTGCCAATAAGCTAAAAAGAATACTTCAAGTTACAATACCCGGCATTATGCCTACAATCATAATAATGTTTATACTAAAAGTCGGCAAAATGATAGATGTAGGATTTGAGGCAATAATCCTTTTATACCAGCCGGTAACTTATGAGACTGCAGATGTTATCAGTACATACGTATATAGAATAGGTTTACTTAACGCAAGGTATGATTATGCTACGGCAGTTGGTCTTTTTAATTCGGTTATTTCTCTAATACTAGTATTTACAGCTAATAGAATTAGTAGAAAAGTATCTGAAACATCTTTATGGTAAAGGCGGTGAACAAATGAGACAAACAACAGGTGAAAAAATATTCATATTTATTAATAATTGCTTCCTGGCTCTTATAGGATTTATTGCTCTATATCCTTTAATATACGTAGCTGCTGCGTCAATGAGCTCCACAGATGCAATATTGACAGGAAAAGTTCTTTTGCTTCCCATTGAAATTAACTTTAGTTCTTATAAGGAAGTTCTAAGTGAGCAAAGCATTTGGATTGGTTATGGTAATGCCATTTACTATACGGCAGTTGGTACGGCAGTAAATCTTTTTATTACTGTATGCGGTGCTTATCCGCTATCAAAGAAAAGGCTTCCTGGAAGAAAATATATAACATTTTTTGTAGTACTCACCCTCTGGTTTCAAGCAGGGATTATACCGTTTTATCTTAATTTAAAGGAGATGGGTCTTTTAAATCTCAGAATTACAATCATTATTGCTTTTGCATGCAGTACATTTAATATGATACTGATGAGAACATATTTCCAGTCTTCTGTCCCGGCATCACTTGAAGAAGCTGCAAAAGTTGACGGTGCAAGTGATTTATATGTTCTTGGTAAGATATATCTTCCTCTGTCAAAGCCGGTACTTGCAACAATAGGTCTGTTTTATGCTGTAAACAGGTGGAATGGCTATTTTTGGCCTATGATTATCATTAGGGATAATAGTAAAATGCCGCTGCAGGTAATACTAAAAAAAATGATTGTAGAAATGAGAATTGAAGAAACAATAACTGACATGGATATGTTTACCGATTTTTCTGTTGAATCGCTCATATATGCAACAATTATTATATCAATCGTACCAATGATGATAGCCTATCCGTATATTCAAAAGTTTTTTACCAAAGGCATGATGATAGGCGCTATCAAAGGCTAGCTGGTTCAACTAATATTCATGGTCAGTACAGGTCCAATGGGCTGATAATATAAAATTATTTAAGGAGAGGATAGCATGAAAGCAAAAAGAATTACCGCTTTATTACTTGCAGCATTGATGATTGGGACATTATTAATTGGCTGTGCAAAAACAGAAGGAGAAAGCACAAAGGGGGATATTGGTGACAAAACAGCTAAAAATGAAACTAAAAACAACGACAATAGTACAACCCTCAAGGAAACAGAAGACATTAATAGTCTCTTGATTTCTAAAAAACCGCTTGAGCTTACCATTTTTGAATCTCTAAAAAAGCCTTTTGATAGTAACTATGCAATATATGTTGAAATTGCAGGTATAACAAACATATCCTTAAAGGGTATTCTGTCGGAAAGTTCATCCGATAGGCTTCAGGCTTATAGCCTTATGGTAGCGTCCGGAGAGCTGGCAGATATCGTTTCGCATGAAAGGGAAAAGATACAAGAACATGCCCTGGAGGGGGCATATGAACCTCTTGATGATCTGATTAAAGAACATGCACCTAATATAACTGCATTTTTTAAGTCAAGGCCGGATATTAAAAAACACGCAACCGCACCTGACGGAAAGATTTATCACATACCGTTTATTCCTGACGGAGATGCTGCAGAAGGATGGTTTATAAGAGCTGACTGGCTGAAAAAACTAAATCTTGAAGTACCAACAACAATCGACGGATACTATAATGCGCTGAAAGCTTTTAGAGAGCAAGATCCTAACGGCAATGGCGAACCGGACGAGATACCTTTTTTCAAAAGAGGCACTTCGGCTAAAGTCCTTGCAGATTTGTCCCTGCTTTGGGGAGCCCATGAAGAATGGTTTGTAAAAGACGGTGTGGTAGGATATGGTCCTGCTCAACCTGAGTTTGCAACTGCATATGCAAACATCGCCAAATGGTATGAAGAAGGATTGATTGATCCTGAAATCTTTACAAGAGGAGGTAAGGCCAGAGACATCGCTTTGGGAAATAATCTTGGGGGAGCAACTCATGACTGGTTTGGCAGCACATCCACTTATAACGATAAACTAGCCGAAACAATTCCCGGATTTGAATTTATACCTATTGCACCTCCTAGGAATGTATATGGTGAAATAGTCGAAAGAACTAAAAGAAACCAGCTTCACTGGGGAGGTTGGTCAATTTCAAGCTCAAATGAGCATCCTGTAGAAACAATCAAGTATTTTGACTTTTTCTTCACTGAAATTGGCAGAAGATATATGAACTTTGGTATAGAAGGTGAGACCTATACTATGGTTGACGGAAAACCTGTCCTTACCGATATAATACTAAATGGAGACAAATCACCTGTCCTGATGCTGCGTGAATATGGATGCCAGATGGCAGTTGGCTACCATCAAGATTTTGAATACGAAAGACAATGGATGACACCTACAGCACTTGCCGGTGTTGAGAGTTACATGGAAGGAAAGTATTTTATGGACCCGTTCCCGGCGCTTCCGTATACACCAGAAGAAAAAGACAAGTACTCTAAACTATATACGGCTATTGATACCCTTAGAGATGAAACAGTACAGAAATGGGTATTGGGCGCTGAACTTCCAAAAAATGAATTTAATAAATTTATACAAAAAATGAATAACATGGGACTGGAAGAAGTTATTGAAATTCAACAGGCTGCATATGATAGATACATTAATTAGAAATCAAATTACATGAATGTGGTAGATCATTTTGCGCCTGATCCTACAGCAAAAAAAGGCCAACAGAACTGACTTGTGCAGAATTATAACCGTTAGAGGAGCAATTGTTAAAAGTTCAAGCAAAAAATTAATAAATGTTACCTGGATATTAGCCAATAATGATTAGTATGTTCCATTAAAAAATCTTGACACAATAACAGGTGCTTTCAATATATAAGTATTATATATTGAAAGCACCTGTTTTATAAAATAGGCAAATTTATTATATAACTATCAAGTCTTTGGATGACTTTGTGAATATTTCACACCCTTCTTTTGTTACCAACACCGTATCTTCTATCCTGACACCTCCCCAGCCAGGTATGTAGATGCCGGGTTCAACCGTAACAATACACCCTTCTTCCAGTTTATATTTACTGTTTTTACCCATATAGGGTTCTTCATGGATTTCCAGGCCTACTCCATGGCCCAAACCATGTCCGAAGTTATCATTATAGCCTTCGGCGCCTATAACTTCTCTTGCCGCATCATCAGGCACTTTGCCGTTTATTCCTGCTTTTAAAGCTTTCAGGGCGTTTAGCTGAGCTTTTTTAACTATGCCGTATATTTTAGCTTGCCTTTCGCTTACTCCTCCCACTGCAATTGTCCTTGTCATATCCGAACGGTAACCCTTATACAGGGCTCCAAAATCCAGTGTTACAAAATCTCCTTCATCAATTTTTTTGTCTGAAGGCTTACCATGGGGAAGAGAGGTTTTTTTGCCCGATATCAGCAAGGTGTCAAAGGCAGGTCCGTCTGCACCGCCTTTTTTCATAAGGTATTCAAGCTCTGCCGTCACTTGCTTTTCAGTCATTCCGGGCTTGATAAATTTTATTATATTTGAAAAAGCGCTGTCAGCTATTTCCTGGGCTTTCATTATATACGATTTTTCTTTTTCATCCTTGATATACCTGAGTTTTTCTATAATATTATCTGTTGGTACAAGCTTTGCATCTTCTAAGGCTGCTTTTAATTTCTCGTAGTCCGAATAGCTTACATGCTGCTCAAAACCAAGCCTTTTAATATTCTCCTTTTTCAACAATTCACTTATTTTCTCAAAGCGCTTTGCTTTGTCGCATTTGATAATTTCAAACCCGGGGCATTCTTTCTCTGCCTGTTCCGTATACCTGAAATCCGTAAGCATATATTTATTTGCCAAAGTAATAAGTAAAATAGAGTCGTCCCCGGTAAACCCGCTCATATATGTAACATTTACTTCATTGCTAACAAGCAGGGCATCCAGCTTTTTTCCCCCAAAACCTTCAATTAACCTTTTATTCCTGTCCATAAAAATTCTCCTTTTTTAAACATGTTTTTTTTCAGCTATTAAAACTCACAATGCTCTGTCCTGTTAATTATCTCATTTTGGAGTGAAACATTCAAATTGAGGAAATAGTCGCTGTAACCTGCCACCCTTACTATGAGGCTCTTATATTTCCCAGGATTTTTCTGGGCATCAATCAGGATTTTTTTACTAATGACATTAAACTGTATGTGATGGCCGTCCATTTTAAAATAGGTTCTTACAAGGCTGATAATACTATTTATCCCAACATCGTTTTCCAGAATCTGAGGTGTAAATTTCATATTCAACAGGGTTCCCCCAGTCCTTAAATGATCCATTTTGGAAGCCGATTTAATTACGGCGGTGGGCCCTTCCACATCGGACCCCTGTACCGGCGATATTCCTTCTGAAAGCGGTTCTCCCGCCGTTCTTCCGTCAGGCATTGCACCCATTACCGACCCAAAATATACATGACATGTGGTGGGAAGCATATTAATCCTGTATAAACCGCCCTTCATATTCTTTCTTCCATTTACGCCATCATAATAAGCATTAAAGACGCTTTGCATTATTTCATCGGCAAAGCTGTTGTCATTACCATATTTGGGGGTTTTAGTCAAAAGCATACGGTGCAGATGTCCGTAATTTTTGAAATTATTTTTTATAGCGGCCAGCATTTCATCCATCTTTACCAGTTTCTTTTCATATACATGATATTTTATGGCGGAAAGTGAATCTGTTATGCTTCCTATTCCGACACCCTGCATATATGTCGTATTATACCTGGCACCTCCGCCATTATAGTCCTTTCCTTTTTCTATGCAATCGCTTACTATTATGGAAAGAAAGGGAGAAGGCATATAAAGAGCATAGAGCTTTTCAATTATATTATTGCCTTTTATTTTAATATTGATAAAATGGGCAAGCTGCTTTTTAAAAGCATTAAATAATTGTTCATAATTTTTAAATTCTGATGCATTCCCTGTTTTAATACCGGTTTTTTTATTTTTACATGGGTCTATACCGTTGTTCAGCGTAATTTCAAGCACTTTGGGCAGGTTGAAGTATCCGGTCAGTATATAGCTTTCCTTACCAAAAGCACCGGCTTCTACACATCCGCTTGTTCCTCCGCACCTTGCATCTTCAATTGACTTACCCTGCCTCAGCAGTTCTTCCATAACTGCGTCGGCATTAAATACGGAAGGCTGCCCCCAACCTTTTTTTATTATCTCACATGCCCTTTTTAAAAAACGGTCGGGATTTTTCCTGCTTAACTGAATATTTGAGCTGGGCTGCAAAAGCCTCATCTCATCTATTACATCAAGAAGCATATAGCTTATATCATTTACTCCGTCGCTGCCGTCTTTTTTCAGGCCGCCTACATTTATATTTGCAAAGTCCGTATATGTGCCGCTTTCTTCAAGCGTAACACCTACTTTGGGAGGAGCGGGCTGGTTATTGAATTTAATCCAGAAGCATCCAAGCAATTCCTTTGCAAGCTCCGGAGTAAGCCTGCCTTCTTTGATATCCTTTTCATAAAAGGGAAATAAATGCTGGTCAAGTCTTCCCGGATTAAAGGAATCCCAGGTATTCAGTTCGGTAATAACACCAATATGGACAAACCAGTATGTTTGAAGCGCCTCCCAAAAACTTTCAGGAGCTTTTTCAGGTACATTGGAGGTTATCCTGGCAATTTGAAGAAGCTCGGTTTTTCTTTTGGAATCTGATTCCCTTTCGGCTAAAGACAGCGCTTTTTCCGAATAACGCCGTGAAAGGCCGATTATTGCATCGGCACATATTAGCATCGCTTTCAGCTCCTGCTGTTTTTCATATGCTTCCGGGTCATTGTAGGAATCTATATTGTCCAGGCTTTTTTGTATATCTGACATGAAATCTGCAAAGCCTTTCTTGTAAATTTTATCATCTGCTACAGTATGGCCGGGGGCTCTCTGTTCCATAAATTCTGTGAATATTCCGGCTTCGTAGCAGTTTTTCCACTCCTGTGACATTTCGTTAAAAATTATTTCCCTCATGGATTTATTTTTCCAGTATGGAATGATCTCATCGGCATAGTACTTTTTTAAATCATCATTTACTTTAAAAGATATTTTTTCCCGGCTGTTAACAATCTCCAAATCGCCGACGGAATGGCAGCATAATTCCGGATAGGTAGGAGTGGCAAACGGTTCTGGTCCTCTTTCACCGACAATAAGCTCACCTTCACCTATATAAATGGACTTGTTTTCCATGATATGCTTAAATACCAGGGCGCGAAGCACCGGTGCCGAGACCGTTCCCGAATATTTCCTGTATGCCTCCGTAACCAATCTTGCCCTCTCTCCCGTTATATAAGGGTTACCTGCCAGGCTTTCCGCCTTCAAACTTTCAACTCTTTTATTCAAATAAACTCAACCTCCGATTTTAACATCCAACCCATGTTTTTTTAATTCACTGGCGGCAGATTCCATTTCCTGTAAATCAGGTGAACAGATTTGTTCCATTTTGTATGGGATGCCCATTTTTTCATATTTGTATATTCCAATATCATGGTATGGAAGTATATTTATGCTTTTAAGCTTCAAGGATAATGCCAGCATTGCTGTTTTCCCAATATTCTCCTTATCGTCATTGATCCCCGGTATAAGCGGCATCCTCAAGATTATATTCCCGTGGACCTTTGAAAGCCTGCATAAATTATCAAGTATGGGCTCGTTGGAAACCCCGGTATATATCCTGTGCTTTTGCTCGTCCATATGCTTTATGTCATATAAAAAAATATCAACATCTTTAGAGATGGCGTTAAGCCTATGCCATGGTACGTATCCGCAGGTATCAACGGCAGTGTCAATCTCCCTCTCTTTGCAGGATTTAAGAATTTCCTTAAGGAAATCAAACTGCATTAAGGGTTCCCCTCCTGAAAATGTTACTCCGCCTCCGGATTCGTCGTAAAAGGGAACATCCTTTTCAATGGCATCTATAACATCCGATAGCGACATTATACTGCCAATAAGTTCCAGGGATTCGGTTGGGCAAATGTCTACGCACTTGCCGCAATAGACGCAGCCGTTACTATTAACAGGATTTTTGGCTTTAAAATCAAGTGATTCCTTTTGACAAACACACTTTCCGCAGTTTACACACTTGTTTTTATTGTGGACAAGCTCTATTTCATTTTTCCGGCTTTCCGGGTTATGGCACCACCAGCATGAAAGGGGACACCCTTTGAAAAATATTGTAGTCCTTATTCCGGGACCGTCATGTATTGAATACCTTTGTATTTTGAAAATTGTCGATGTTTTCAAAGTTATCCCCTCTTATCAATTGCTCCCCTTAGCAAATTTTATAATTTTTCTGTCACGGATTTGGCCTGCATAAAAAGAAGAAGGTAGTCTGTACCGCCGGCTTTTGAATCCGTTCCGGACATGTTAAAACCGCCGAACGGCTGTATGCCTACCAGTGCACCGGTACACTTCCTGTTGAAATATAAATTGCCCACATTAAATTCCCTGCGAGCCCTTTGGAGTTTTTGCCTGTTTAGGGAAAAGACCCCGCCTGTCAGGCCGTATTCCGTATCGTTTGCAATTGTTAAAGCATGGTCAAAATTTTCCGCCTTTATAACGGATAAAACAGGCCCGAAAATTTCTTCACGTGCTATACGTGCCGAAGGGCTCACGTCGGCAAATACTGTGGGAGCTATGAAATATCCGTTTTCAATAGGAGTATTTCCGCCTGTCAACAGCCTGCCTTCACTGTTTCCGGTTTTGATATAATTAAGTATGCTGTTATATGCTTTCTGGTCGATAACAGGACCAATATCAGCTTCCACAGATTTTGGGTCGTTTATTTTCAATGCCCCGGTTTTTTCTATGATAAGCTTAAGCATCTCATCATATACATCCTTTACGATTATTGCTCTTGAACATGCGGAGCATTTTTGCCCCTGGTATCCAAAAGCCGATTTTACCACACCGGTGGCCGCATCTTCCAGAGATGCCTGGGAATCTACAATTATGGCATCTTTCCCTCCCATTTCAAGGGTGGTTCTTTTTATCCATTTTTGTCCGGGAGATATGTCTGCAGCCAGCCTGTTTATCCTTAGTCCCACTTCTTTTGAGCCTGTAAAGTTTATAAACCTTACCTTCGGATGCTTTACAAGGTAATCGCCGACCAGGCTGCCCGGACCGGGCAAATAATTGGCCACGCCGTCGGGAAGGCCGGCTCTTTCCCATACCTCCATGAATTTGGCAGCAATCACTGCAGTTGAGCTGGCAGGCTTCATTATAACTGTGTTGCCCGTTACTATTGCTGCCGAAGCCATACCTGCCAGTATTGCAAGAGGAAAGTTCCACGGAGATATTACAACGCAGACGCCCAGGGGTATATAAAAGCACTCATTGGTTTCTCCTGGATATGGAAATACATCCATCCCTTTGGACAATTCTATCATCTGCCTTGCGTAATACTCAAGAAAGTCTATTGCTTCCGCAGTATCTGCATCAGCCTCAACCCAGCTTTTACCTGCTTCTTCCACAAGCAGGGCAGAGAATTCATATTTTTCGCGCCTGATAATTGCAGCCGCTTTAAAAAGATATTCAGCCCGTTCTTTGGGGTCTACATGCTTCCATTCTTCAAATGCCATGCTTGCAGCTTCTATAGCTTTTTCAGCATAACCTGTGTCCGCACTTGCAGATTTGCCAATTACTTCTTTAAAGTTTGACGGATTTATTGATGTTATTGTTTTATCAGTATCAAACTTTTTCCCGCCTATCACAAGCGGGTGATATTTGCCCTTTGACTTTTGTAACTGTTTAAATGCATTTTCCATTTTCATTCTGTTTTCTTTCTTTGTAAAATCCACATAAGGCTCATTGCTATAATGCTTGACCATATAATTTTACCCCTTTCACAATTAGTTTAATTTCCTGCCAAATTTTCCTATTTTAGTATTTACCAGCATTATGGAAATAATATTTTGAATTTATTAATACACAAATAATACTATCAAAATATTATTTATAATAAAATAAATTAACTATTTATAAAATATATTTTATCACACCCGCTCCAAAAGTCAATAATAAAAGACTTTGTTATAAAATAGTATTAAGTCTTTTTTCAATGTCTGCATTAATGAGATAAGGTCAATATTATATACGGCCCAAAAAAATTTGCATTTAAAATAAGGTATTTGATATAATTAATTGAAATTTGCGGTTTTATGGAGGTAAAATGTTTGCAGAGATTGGATCAAAAATTAAAAGGCTGAGAACTGAAAAAGAGCTTACTTTGAAAGAGCTTAGCAATCTTACAAATTTATCGGTGGGCTTTCTCTCACAATTGGAGAGAGGTTTGACGACAGTTGCAATTGATTCTCTTGATAACATATCAAAAGTCCTGGATGTTGAAATCGGGTATTTTTTTCAAATGAATAAAGAAACCGGCAATATAGTAACTAAAAGCTATGAAAGAAAAATTGTTTTTATGGACAAGGATAACTTCATACAATATCATCTTTCTGCTAATTTGTATGATAAAAAATTATTTCCTAGAATAGTTGAAATTTTACCTAAAAAAGGCAATGAAAAAGTAAATCTTTACGGTCATGAAGGAGAGGAATTTGTATATATACTGGAGGGAATACTAACTTATTATTATTCAGGAGAAAGGTATGAATTATATCCTGGTGATTCTGTTCATATAAATTCGACATCATCCCATAACTGGGAAAACAATACAGGTAAAACCGTAAAGCTGATTATGGTGAGTATACCAAATCAATTTTCAGAACCCGGCAATTAGAATCGGTGTATATTATACAGGGGAGTGTTAATTATGGACTACAGAATAGGGTTTATAGGAGTGGGAAACATCGGAAGCATATTATTGGACGGTATAATTGGAGCGGGAACTGTAAATCCGGAAAATGTAAGAATCTATGATATTAATGAAAAATTGATTGAGAATAAATATAAAAAAACCGGAATAAAGATTATGGAATCAAATATGAGAGTAACTGAGGAAAGTGACATTGTTTTTATTGCCGTCAAGCCTGATATTGTAATGGAAATTATTAATGAAATAAAAGACTTTTATACAAATGATAAAATAATTATTTCCGTATCTGCAGGAATTCCGATCAAAATGTTCAAAGACATACTTGGGGCAGGCTGTAAAATTGTAAGGACTATGCCCAACACTCCTGCTATGGTTGGAGAGGGAATGACGGTTATGGCTTTTGATGAGATAATTGGAAAAGATGAAGCAGGAGTTATTATAAGCCTGTTTGAATGTGTCGGTAAAACAGAAGTTATTAATGAGAATATTATGAACGAAGTAATAGCCCTTACTTCAAGCAGCCCGGCTTATGTATTTATATTTATCGAAGCTATGGCAGATGCTGCGGTCAAATCGGGAATAGGAAGGGAAATGTCATACAGACTGGCAGCACAGGCTGTAAAAGGTGCGGCGATGATGGTTTTGGAGACAGGCAGGCATCCTGCCCAGTTAAAGGACCAGGTCTGTTCTCCTGCAGGTACGACCATACAGGCGGTAGAAGCTCTTGAAGGCAATAGTTTCAGGTATGTTGTTATGGAAGCCATGGGTAAGTGTACTCAAAGAGCAAGAGAATTAGCCGGCAAAAAGTAAATGCCTGGTTATTTCATAAAGTATGGAGGATACTTATGAAAAAAGTTGAAATTTACACTGACGGTGCTTGCTCTGGTAATCCGGGAGAAGGCGGATGGGGATTTATCCTTAAATATGGTGTGCATGAGAAAAGTATGTCGGGATATGAAAAGGAAACCACAAACAACAAGATGGAATTAACAGCCGCCATAAAAGCACTGGAAGCTTTAAAAAGGCCCTGTGAAGTTAACTTGTACAGCGACAGTTCATACCTTGTAAACGGATTTAATAACGGCTGGATATATAACTGGAAAAAGAACGGTTGGAAAATTAAAAGCGGGGATGAAGTTAAAAATATAGAATTGTGGGAAGCATTATATAAACTTGCAGGTATACATAATATAACCTGGATAAAGGTTAAAGGGCATTCAACTAATGAATATAACAACAGATGTGATAAGCTGGCAACGGATATTATTAAGAAAAACAGAAAATAATATCTTAGCATCCATTTTTTAGTTTAGCATGGATCAATTCCCTGACTGTTTTATAATCGCCGGAAAGTTTAGTGAGCCAGTTACAAATTTCACAGGGCTTTCCAACCAGAACCATTTTATTTTTTTTTAGAAACTGTACCATATAATAACCTTCTTTTAAAAGTTTTTTTGGCTTTGTCATCATTATACCCACGGCAGGCCCAAAATATGCCTAAGAGAATCGATTAATATCTGGATATTGTGATTGACGATTAGGCAGTAATATGGGAAAATATACAAGATAGTGTTTTTAAGTACCGGCCGGAATTAAACGCCTATTGAATTGGAGGTATTTTTATGGATTACTATGAAAAAACAGTTGTTAAAAGGAAAATACATGGGGGAAATGTTATAGATTTTTATGAATATGATATCTTGCTGCCTGACGGAAATAAATCAAAAAGAGATATTGTCATCCACCCAGGGGCATCTGTTGTTATTCCCCTGGGTGCGGATAATCATATTTACATGGTCAGGCAATTTAGAAAACCTATTGATATGGAATCCCTTGAACTGCCGGCAGGAAAGCTTGACAGCGGAGAAGAACCAGAGGTATGCGCTGCGCGGGAGTTAAAAGAGGAGACAGGCCTTGAAGCCGAAAAATTGGAATACATAACAGGTGTACATACAACTCCTGGTTTTTCCAACGAAATACTCCATTTGTTTTTGGCTACAGGATTAACAGAAGGTGATTCAAATTCTGATGAAGACGAATTTATTTCATGTGAAAAATACCATATTAATTCTCTGGTAGATATGGTGTATAACAGGCAAATAACCGATGCAAAAACAATTATTGGAATCCTCATGGCTGAAAGATTGATAAATAAAAAGCAGCGGGTGTAATTAATGCTGACTTCCCGGCATACAATTATTTATATATTATGTAATTGGGAGTCAGGATTTTGAATATTAATTTTAAGGCATTAATGACAGGACACCTGAAAAGTTATTATAAAAGATACATGCTTTTGTTTATTGCATTTGTATTGGGTGTAAGTGCCGGAGCCTTTACAGTCAATGGATTGAGTTCAATACAAAGATATGAGATGGGGAACTACATAGAAGGATTTGTAAGGCTTATTGACAGCCAGAATATTGATAATACGGAGTTGTTCAGGATTTCTATTATTAGAAACTTGAAGCTGGTGGGTTTAATTTGGGTTTTAGGCGTATCAATTATCGGGGCTCCTCTAATATTCATTGTGATGGGTATAAGAGGATATATAACAGGGTTCAGTTCGGGGTTGATTATAAGAATGATGGGAGCTAAAGGTATACTTCTTTCCGGTTTTGCGATCATACCGAAGGAAATTCTTATTGTTCCATGCATTATTGCTTTAGGCGTTAACGGTATGAACTTTTCTCTCAATATTATAAAAAACAGATCCGTAAAAGCTGCACTAAAGGATAATCTTAGAACAGGATTTGCAGAATATTGCGGGGTAACCTTATTTTACAGCCTGATTCTTTTTGGAGGTGTACTGGTTGAGGTTTATATAATTCCGGTAATGGTAAAAATAATAACACCTATATTATTATAAAAGGCTTTTGATAGGGCTTATATTTTTGGATAAACATACATATAATATAAATATGATAAAAAATAACAATAAGAAAATGAAAAAATTTAAATTTATGCTTTTAAAAATTGTGATTTTGTTATAAAATCAGATAGATGTAAATGGTAAGTTTATCTATTTTAAGTATAAAATTTAAAACAGCCATAGTCGGAGTTTTACCGGATTGTATTGATAAAGAGCAGACTTAAGCCGTACGGTTTTTTTTAAATAGTAAATACATAAAAAAAGGGGTATGCAAAATGGAAGTATTGGTAAACAAGTTTATAAACTTTCTTGAAAAGGATAGACACTTATCTCTTAATACGCTTCAATCCTATAGAAGGGATATTGAACAGTACATAACATATCTTGAGGAAATGAAAATCAAAGATATCTCTAAAACTAGGAAAGCTACAGTTATTGCATACCTGCTGCATCTTAAGAAAATGGAAAGGGCAACCTCTACCATATCAAGAAACCTGGCATCAATAAGGTCATTTTATCAATATCTTACAAAGATAAAGATCAAGGAAAATGATCCTACGGCTGATCTTGAATCCCCAAAGGTTGAAAAAAAATTACCCCAGATACTATCTACAAAAGAAGTCGAGCTTCTTCTTGAGCAGCCTAAATGTGTAGACCTTAAGGGATACAGGGATAAGGCAATGCTTGAGCTGCTTTATGCAACAGGAATCAGGGTATCTGAGTTAATATCCCTGAATATGGAAGATGTCAATCTTGACATGAGTTTCATAAAATGCTCAAAAGGAAGCAGGGAAAGGATAATTCCAATCGGCTCCATTGCAATACAGGCAATCCAGGAGTATATCGAAAAAGCAAGGGATATGCTTGTGCATGAGAAAAGCCAGGAAGCGCTTTTTGTTAATGTAAATGGGGGAAGATTGACCAGGCAAGGCTTTTGGAAGATAATCAAACAATATAAAAATCAGGCTAAGATAAGTAAGGATATTACACCTCATACATTGAGGCACTCTTTTGCAGCCCATCTTTTGGAAAATGGTGCTGATCTCAGGTCAATACAGGAAATGCTGGGGCACTCGGATATATCTTCAACGCAGATATATGCCCAAATTGCGAAGAATAAGATTAAGGATATATACAAAAAAACTCATCCCAGGGCATGAATACGGTTAATAAATTGGTAAATAAATTGGTAAATAATAAAACATATTGGGTATTAAATAAAAAGCAGGTAGATAATATCTGCTTTTTTTAATAAAGCATAAGCAAATTGCTCTAATAAGGAGCTGGTAGGTTTGAAAAGAGTAATTTTGATTGTAATGGACAGCGCCGGAATAGGCGAATTACCAGATGCTGGCGATTATGGCGATAAAGGAAGCAATACAATCGGGAACATAAAAAATGCCGTAAAACATTTTGATTTGCCAAATTTAAGAAAGCTGGGGTTAGGCAATATTGATGGATTTGATGCTTTTGAAAATGAAAGCCCGCTTATAGGATGTTTTGGCAAAATGAAGGAAAAGTCACCGGGCAAGGATACGACTACAGGTCATTGGGAAATTGCAGGATTGCTTCTGGACAAGCCCTTTCCCATTTATCCAGGGGGGTTTCCCCTTAAATTAATTGAAATTTTTGAAAGGGAGATTTCCAGAAAAACCCTTGGTAATTATGCGGCTTCAGGTACTATAATAATAAATGACCTGGGCGATGAGCATGTAAAAACCGGTTATCCAATTGTTTATACCTCGGCGGACAGTGTATTCCAGATCGCCGCACATGAAGATATAATACCTGTTAATGAGCTTTATGGCATATGCAGGAAAGCCAGGATGATATTAAAAGGACCCCATGCGGTGGCAAGAGTTATAGCAAGACCATTTAAAGGTGAAAGCGGTAAGTATACAAGAACCGGGAACAGGCATGATTTTTCAATAGACCCCTTTGGCAAAACCATGCTTGATATAGCTGCCGGGTCGGGTTTGGAGGTAAGGGGCGTAGGCAAAATCAAGGATATATTCAATGGGAAAGGGATAACGAAATCGGTACATTCAAACGGGAATAATGACGGTGTGGAAAAGACAATTGATTATTTAAAAGATGAATATGAGGGTATCTTATTTACAAACCTGGTTGATTTTGATATGCTTTATGGGCACAGGAATGATACTGCAGGTTATGCCAGGGCATTAACGGACTTTGATAATAGGATACCGGAAATAATCAGCCTTTTAAAGGATGATGACATACTTATAATTACAGCAGACCATGGATGTGATCCTACTACGGCGAGCACCGACCATTCGAGGGAATATGTACCGCTCCTGGTATATGGAAACAAACTGAAAAAAGGTGTAAATTTAGGTACAAGGGATACATTTTCCGATATAGCGGCTACGGTATGTGAGTATTTTGGTTTAACTCCAACCGGCAATGGAAGGAGCTTTTTAAGTTTCGTAAAATAATGATACCGGGTTTCAAGGAATGGATTATCAGGAATTTATTATGAATGCCTAGTGAAATATTTTGATTGGAGGATTTCTTATGAGAATGTATGATATCATATCCAAAAAGAGAGATGGTTTTAAGCTTTGCGGCAATGAACTTGAGTTCTTTGTAAAAGGCTATGTAAAAGGAAAGGTTCCTGACTATCAAGCATCGGCTTTTCTTATGGCTGCTTTCATTAGAGGCCTGGATAATGAGGAAACATCCATATTGGCTAATTTGATGGCTGACTCAGGTGACAGGCTTGATTTATCTTCTATTAAATCTACCATAGTTGACAAGCATAGCACAGGCGGTGTAGGAGACAAAATTACACTTATTGCTGCACCTATTGTAGCTTCATGCGGGGTTCCGGTGGCGAAAATGTCGGGTAAAAGCCTGGGACACACGGGAGGAACTATAGATAAGCTGGATTCCATACCGGGTTTTAATACCAAGATTGAAAAGGGCGAATTTATTAACAATGTTAAAAAAATTGGGATATCAATTACGGGTCAGACCGGTAACCTTGCACCGGCAGATAAGAAAATCTACTCTTTAAGGGATGTAACCGCTACGGTAAATAATAAATCGTTAGTAGCAAGCAGTATAATGAGTAAAAAAATTGCTTCAGGAGCAGACAAAATACTATTGGATGTAAAGACAGGCAAGGGCGCTTTTATGAAAAGCCTCAATGAGTCCATTGAACTGGCTTCCCTTATGGTTGACATTGGCAAGCGTGCAGGCAAGGAAACGGTTGCTTATATAACCGACATGAATTCCCCTCTGGGAAATAATATAGGGAATTCCCTTGAGGTCGTGGAAGCTATTGAAATATTGAAAGGAAGAGGACCAAAAGACCTGGAGAATATTGCATTTGAAATTGCGGCAAGGATGATAGCCATGGCTGTAAACCGTGATTTGGTTGAGTGCAGGCAATTGGTCAAGGAATCTATTATTGAGAGGAAGGCACTATCCAAATTTGAGCAGCTTATTGAAAGACAGGGAGGAAATCCTCAAATAACAAAGGATTACAGTATATTGCCCCAGGCCCAAATAAAGCATAAGGTTGTGGCACAAAGCGATGGGTATATTATATCCATCGACGCCGAAGCCCTGGGTAAAGAATGTGTAAAGCTTGGAGCCGGGAGGATAAAAAGGGAAGACCCTATAGACTATTCGGCAGGCATTGTGTTAAAGAAAAAGGTGGGAGACACAGTTGAAAGCGGAGAAGTTTTAATGGAAATTCATACAAACCATAGAAGTTCATTTAAAGATTCTGCGGAAATTTTAAGAAACAGCATTAAAACAGCATGCAGGAAACCTCCTGTCAAACCGATGATACTTGCTTATGTGGATAGCAATAATGTACATAGATATGCAGAATATTAAAATATGGCGGCAATTTGTAACAAGTTTATTTACAGCCTTTTAAAAAAGTAAACTCTTTTGTATAATAATCATAGCCCATGTTACTTCTTATGTACGAAAAACTAGAATATACATGTAGTTTTCAGCATATGAATTATTAATGGGTTATGGTAAGTAAACCAGCTTTTTTTAGTTCAGGTAATTATGGAGGGATTATTGTGTTGGAAAGAAAAAAAATTTCAAGGTTTGTCTTAATAATTATAATAATTTCAAATATTTTTTCTGTTCCGGTTATAGCCGACGCCAGCGTTTATGATTATGATGCGGTTGAAGTCGGCAAAATAATGAGCAGGACAAATATTGAAAACCTTCAGGCAAAATCATGGATTCTGGTAGACGGTGAAACAGGCTCGGTTCTTTTGAAAAACAATGAACACGAAAAATTTCCGGTTGCCAGTATTACAAAGATAATGTCCATGTTGTTGATAATGGAGGCGGTAGACAGTAAAAGGGTAAACCTGAGTGATAATGTCCAGGTATCCGAATATGCATATGGCTTTGGAGGGTCCCAGGTATATCTTGCACCGGGGGAAGTATTTACATTGGAAGAGATGTTAAAGGCTATAGCGATACATTCTGCAAATGATGCAACCGTAGCAGTTGCTGAAAAAATATCGGGAAGTGAAGACGCTTTTGTACAATTAATGAATCAAAGAGCGCAGGAATTAAATATGAAGGATACTTATTTTATTGACTGTACGGGTCTTGACGATGAAGGATACAGCTCTGCATGGGATATTGCAATTATGTCAAGAGAGCTTATTACAAAGCATCCTAAAGTGATTGAATATTCTGCCAGATGGCAGGATACATTCAGAGATGGAACTTTTGGGCTGGATAACAGAAACAAATTGATAAGATATTATGAAGGGGCTACCGGGCTAAAAACCGGTTTTACTCGAAAGGCAGGGCATTGCCTGGCAGCAACCGCTGAAAGAAGCGGTATGCATTTGATATCCGTTGTCCTCGGTGAACCTGACAGCAATACGAGATTTGCTGAATCCCAAAAGCTTCTTAATTATGGATTTGCCAACTTTGAAACCGTAACTGTTGATAAAAAGGGGACAGTTATACAGGAATTGGAAGTAAAGAAAGGGCTGGAAAAAAAGGTTAATGTAGTTATTAATGACGATGTAACCCTTCTATTATATAAAGGTGATAAAGAAAAAGTAAATCGTGAGGTGAATTTGCCTGAAAACATTGAAGCTCCCGTTGAAAAAGGTCAAAAAGTGGGGGAAATAAAATATGTGATTGAAAATATTGAAAATCCTATACAGACAGTTGACCTGATTACCGAAGCAAATGTTGAGAAAGCTTCATTTATCAGGCTGTTTTTCCGTATGGTACTGGAGTGGTTTGGGATCGGGAGGGATTGAAAATTATTATTTGATTGTATAAAAAAACTTTAAAGTATGGGAAAAAAACATGGTATTATTTAATTTAAAAGAATACCATGTATTTTTTTTGCAAATATATGATTTTTTCTGTTATAATTCTTACAGCAGTTAATTTTTAAGGAGAGATGAGCAATGCTATTAAGAGGTTATAGATTTACAGATGTAATTTATATATTGCCGATTTTACTGATATCCCTGGCAGTACACGAGTTTTTCCATGCATATGTGTCCTTCAGGCTGGGTGACCCTACGGCAAGGAACCAGGGAAGGCTTACAATTAATCCAATGAAGCATGTAGATTGGCTGGGAGCCATTATGTTCCTGCTTGTAGGAGTCGGATGGGCAAAGCCTGTACCGGTGAATCCGATTTATTACCGGGACAGGAGAAAAGGTATTTTACTTACAACCTTTGCGGGTCCGCTTTCAAATGTAGCGCTTGCATTTATATTTGCCATACCCATGTTTATTATAGGTGTGCTTGACGGGCTTAATCCCGACAGTATTTTTAGCATTAGTGTCATATACCATATTAACAAGCTAACCTTCAATACCATAATATTTTATATTTGCAGGTTTTTCTACATAACAAATATAATCCTGGCTGTTTTTAATTTGCTTCCCATTCCTCCCCTGGACGGCTACAAACTTCTTACGGTCATACTTCCTCCAAGGAAATATTATAACCTGCAAAGGTATGAAAACTTTATTACAATCGGAGTATTGATATTAATATTTATTTTACCCCGCATACTGTTTACTATTATGTCTCCTTTTTTCTGGTGCCTGGAAACCTCGGTGAAACTCATTGTTAAAAGTGCATTCTCAATTTTTTTGTAAATTAAGCAATGCACTAAATCAGTTTCAGTATATTCTATCAACATAGGGCAGAGCATTTTGCCTATGCTATGTTTTTTAATGGACTTCTATTGCAAAATCAGAAAAAACGCTGGAATTGACATCTCTTAAAGGGTCGGGTAGAATAAACGGTATGTAATGTCATAATTCTATAGCAATATGGACTTTAAGATTCACAGGGAATCCTTCAAAAGCCATATTGCGGGGATTAATGATGTTTCATATAATTGCAGCATATATTTGGATATACAGGAGTGATTTTTTTGAAAGACAAGGTAATACTTAGCGGGATGAGACCCACAGGGAAATTGCATTTGGGTAATTATTTCGGAGCGTTGGAGAATTGGCTGAGGCTTCAGGACGAGTATAAATGTTTTTTCTTTGTTGCAGACTGGCATGCTTTAACCACAGTATATGAAGATACCGGGGATATCGGCAAGAATGTCAGGGATGTGGTAATTGACTGGTTAAGTACAGGTCTGGACCCTCAAAAGTGTGTTATATTCCTCCAGTCAAGAGTAAAGCAGCATGCTGAGCTGTATTTGCTGTTCTCAATGATTACTCCCCTGTCATGGCTTACAAGATGTCCCACTTACAAGGATCAACTCCTGCAGATAAAGGATAAAAATATATCAACTTATGGTTTTTTGGGCTACCCTTGCTTGCAGGCGGCGGATATATTAATGTACAATGCGGACTTTGTACCGGTTGGGGAAGACCAGCTTCCCCATGTTGAGCTTACAAGGGAAATTGCCAGACGCTTCAACTACTTGTACGGAAAAACCTTCAAAGAACCCCAGCCCAAGCTGACAGTGTCAAAGGTACTGCCCGGGACCGACGGCAGGAAAATGAGCAAAAGCTATAATAATACAATTGCGCTTTCGGACAGTCCTGAAGAAATGGGGAAAAAGGTGGGACGTATGGTGACCGACCCTGCGAGAATAAGAAAGGATGACCCTGGCCATCCTGATGTTTGCTCCGTTTTTGCATACCATAAGCTTTTTAATCCCGATGAGGTTAAAAGCGTGGAGTTCTCCTGCAGAAAAGGGGAGATTGGATGCGTCCAGTGTAAACGAAACCTGGTATCCAAGATGCAGGAGTTTTTGACTCCCATATATGAAAGAAGAATTGAGCTTGAAAAAAATGAAGACTATATAACAGAAGTAATTGAACAGGGTTCTTTAAAGGCTTCACAGGAAGCAGACAGGATAATGGGCATGGCAAGGCAAGCAATGAAAATTGACTTCTGATTAAAAAGGCAGGAGGTATTTATGGATAGCGTACTTTCCAATGCATGTAAATTAAAGCTTCAAAACTTCGAAGGGCCATTTGACCTCCTTTTTCACCTTATTGAAAAAAACAAGATTAATATTTATGATATACCGATAAATGAAATAACGGGACAATATATGGATTATCTTTTTGCTATGAGGGAAATGGATATGGAAATTGCCAGTGAGTTTTTAGTAATGGCTTCCACCTTACTGCATATTAAATCCAGGATGCTTTTACCTGAAAGGAAACCGGAGGAGACAGATGGCGAAGACCCAAGAGAACAGCTGATTATCAGGCTTTTGGAGTATAAAAAATACAAGGAATTCTCCCGGGAGCTGAAGGACCGGCAGGAGAAATGGAAAAAGCTTTTTTATAAGGCAGCTGAATTTGGTGAAATTGAATGGGATGAGGTAAAATTTGATCTGTCGTCATATAATTTATCAAATATATATGCTGCCATACTACAAAGAAATGAGCTTAAGACGAATAAAAACACAGGTAAGATGAGCCAGATTGTGCAGCGGGAAAAAATAACTATAAAAAGTAAAATTAAAGAAATATTGAATTTGTTATTAAAAAAAAGCATGCTTAAATTCTCAGAGGTTTTTTCTCTAAAAAGGCAGTCAAAAACTGAAGTTGTTACAGGTTTTCTGGCTGTTCTGGAATTGGCTAAAGCTAAAAAGGTCAGCCTGGAGCAAAGAAGGCATTTTTCAGATATTGAGATAAAAGCTCTTAAAAAGTAGTTTTAATAAAAGCATTTGTATGGAGGTAGTTATTTTGGATATAAGGGAAATCGAAACAATAATTGAAGCCATGCTCTTTGCTGCGGGCGGACCTGTATCCCTTGAAAAAATAAGTGATATACTTGAATTGGATAAAAAGACGTGCAGATCAATAGCAGATAATATGATAGTTAAGTTTCAGGAGTCCGGAAGAGGAATAACCATAAGAGAGATTGGGAAAGGGTACCAGATGTGCTCAAAAGCTGAATGTTTTGACTATGTAAGGAAATTATTTTCAATACGCCAGAAGCAGGGGCTTTCCCAGGCAGCATTTGAGACATTGGCGATTATTGCATATAACCAGCCGGTTACAAGAGCAAAAATTGAAGCATTAAGGGGAGTAAATTCCGACAGCGCCCTGTCAAAGCTTATTGATTGCAGCCTTGTAATTGAAGGGGGAAGGATGGAAGCACCCGGCAGACCAGTGCTTTACAAGACAACTGAAAATTTTTTAAGAAGCTTTGGCTATAAAACCCTTTCAGACCTGCCTTCCATTGAAATGTTCGCAGCCCGGATTGATAACGGGGATAAGGTTGGGTAAGGATATTCAACGGACTAAGGCGCAAGGTTCCTTAATAATAAAATCTTTCAGTTTAGTACTAAACTGAATACATAAAGGCAAAGATAAACTTATGAGGTGTATGGGTTTATGATGCTTTATGCTGTTATTTTTATATTGGTTTTAGTATTTCTAGTCTTGCTTAAGGTTAAGGTAATCATGGAATATGTTTTTAAAAAAGGCATAAACCATTTTATTATCTCTATTTCTTTAATAGGAGGATTAATTAAGTACAGCTATAAAATACCTGCCGCAAAAGAAAAAAAAATAATTTTAAAAAAGAAAAAACCTTTGATTTTAAAAACAGGGCTTGATTTTCAAAGCTATATTGATATGTTTAATTTCATAAAGGGACGTATTTTAATCGAAAAATTTGATTTAAATATAAATGCAGGATCGGAAGATGCAGCAATTGCAGCAGTAATCACGGGAGGTTTATGGAGCATCGCAGGAGTCATAATATCTTTTTTTGAAAACAGCATGAGGGTAATCGAAAAAAATGTTCATATAACTCCTTGCTATGGGAAAAATGTTTTTAATATAGATTTATTTTGCATAATTAGTATAAGAATTGTAAATATTATACTGATAGGATTGTATTTCATTCTGAAATTAATTAAAGGAAAAATCAAATCAAGGCGGTGGTACAAATGGCACATCCCATTGAAGGGCTGATGACAACGGCAATGGAAAGCATTAAGGAAATGGTGGATGTAAATACTATAGTAGGTGATGCGGTACAGGCTCCCGACGGAACCGTAATAATACCCATATCAAAAGTCTCTTTCGGTTTTGCGGCAGGCGGAGGAGAGTATGGAAGAAAGGTCCGGGGAAAAGATGAAGAGACGGAAAATGACGAGGAAAATAAAAGCTATCCCTTTGCAGGGGGAAGCGGGGCCGGAGTGAGCATTAATCCGGTAGCATTTATGGTAGTTGGAAACGGGCATATAAGGTTACTACCTGTAGATATGAATTCCACCCTGGATAGAATACTGGACATGATTCCGGACCTTATGAAAAAGGCTGACGAAGCAATAAAAAAGAAAATCAAGCTTAAAAAAGAAATATTTACGGAAGGAGGCAGCGAAAAAAGACGGCACAAGCAGGAAGATATTGAAGATGAAGAAGAATAAAGACCTTTAAGCGAAAATTTCAGGGCTTTTGTTAAAAATGTTTTTCGGCTTGAAAGCAGGCTGCTTTAAAGGTAAAATAATATACAATATTAAAATTACGGGGAGTATTTAAATGGAAAGGGTCAGACTGCAAAAATATCTCGCTGATGCGGGGATTGCATCAAGACGCAAGGCTGAAAAGCTTATTGAGCAGGGAAGAGTGTTTGTAAACGGTAATGTGGCAAAAAAACCGGGTACCAGTATATCCAAATATGATGTTGCATACTTTGACGGTAAAAAAAGTGAGAACAACAATAAGTACATTTACATAATGTTAAACAAGCCTTCCGGATATATTACAACCGTAAGGGACCAGTTTAAAAGGAAAAATGTGCTGGAGCTGCTTGAAAAAATAAACTTCAGGGTCTACCCGGTAGGCAGACTTGATTACAAAACAAAAGGGCTGCTGATTTTGACAAATGACGGAGATTTGACATACAAGCTAACCCACCCTTCCCATAAAATTGAAAAGACCTATATTGCAGGCGTTATGGGCAAGGTTTTGGAAAAGGACCTTGCGCTTCTTAGAAAAGGTGTGGATATCGGCGGTTATATTACCGCACCTGCTAAAGTTTCATTAATAGAAAACGACGGCAGCAGGACTTTAATCCAAATAGTTATTCATGAAGGTAAAAACAGGCAAGTGAGAAAAATGTGCAAAGCAGTGGGCTATAACGTATTAAGCTTGAAAAGAATTGCAATTGGCAATTTGAGGCTGGGAGATTTAAAAGAAGGTAAGTGGAGGTATTTATCCCATAAGGAAATAAGCCTTCTGGGAAAATAAAAAAGCAGAGATTGTTCTTATATGTCTCTGCTTTTGTTTATTAATTATCCTTCTCGCGGGTAGTTCAGTAAGAAAAATTATCGGGAAGATTGTCAAACAAGTCTCCGGCATTATTAAAAAGATAAGCAAGGATTACGGAATAAAGGATAATTCCTAATATTAGAAAAACTATTTTGATAATAATTGCAATCCCTGAAATTTTAAAGTATTTGTTAAAATTAAAAAGAGCATCGCCAATCCTTGTATTATCACCTGTGCTTATGTGTTTTTTAAGGTCGTCCGTCGCATTTAAGAGCTTTACTCCCGAAATAATTTGTGGTATTCCATAAGCGGCAGTTATTATTCCCAAACAGGAGAGCGCTCCTACAATAATATCAATCACTGCTTTAAAGGTTGCCCATCCTGCAAGGTTTTTAAGAAAGGGCAGTTGAGGCTGGACCTGCTGCTGGGCAGTATTAAATCCGCTTTCCGAACCAGCGGCCTGCTGCCGGTCTAAAGGCTTTTGTTCGGTTAATGCTTCATTCATACCTTCATTTTCGTCAGCATTTTGGTTGTTATTGAATTCATCCATGTTTTCTACCTCCTAAATTTAAAACACATTATAGTTTTATATTTCATATGCTTCCAAAATATTATACCATATAAATATCGGTTAAGTCTTTCTATTTTTTAAGCAATTTGCTCCTCAATCAATTTCAAATAAGGAGCATACTAAATGTTGTATATGCTTATTATTAACACTACTAAACTTAGTATGCGCTATTAAAAAAATACTTTGACAATATCAAAGTTTAAAATTAAAATATTGGTTATTAACATAAATATTAAAGAAGCAGGATTTTAAGAAAGTTAAGTTAAAAGAGAGGGGATATTTTGAAATGGAGCTTTGGTATACGGAATATCAGACCAGGGAAATCGGGATAACATGCAAGATAAGCAAAACTTATTATACGGGTAAATCCAAATTTCAGGACATCGCGCTTATTGAGACCGGACAGTTCGGAAAGATGCTGGTGCTTGACGGTATGGTGCAAACAACCGTCAAGGATGAATTTGTTTACCACGAGATGATTTCACATGTGCCCATGTGCACACACACAAATCCTGAAAAAATTTTGGTCATCGGAGGGGGAGACGGAGGCGCGATCAGGGAAGCTATAAAGCACAAATCTGTAAAAAAAGCTGTTTTGGTTGAAATTGACGGGAAGGTTGTGGAAATTGCAAAAAAGCATTTGCCTGAAATAAGCTGCGCCCTGGACAGTGAAAAGGTTGAGGTAAAAGTAACCGACGGAATAAAATATGCTAAAGAGAATAAAAATACTTTTGATGTGGTGATGGTGGATTCTACAGACCCGGTTGGTCCGGCGGCAGGACTTTTCGATAAGGATTTTTACAAATCCATTTATGAATGCCTGAAAGAAGACGGTATATTTGTAGCCCAAACGGAATCTCCATTTTTCCATAAAGACCTTATAAAGAGAGTATTTGATTCCGTTGATAGAATATTCCCGATTGCCAGGCTGTATACCTGCTCTGTACCTACATATCCCAGCGGATACTGGAGCTTTACAATGGGTTCGAAAAAATATGACCCGCTCTTGACGGATATTTCAAAAATAGACGGCCTTCAGACAAAGTATTACAACCCAAAGCTTCATAAAGCCTGCTTTGTACTGCCGGAGTTTGTAAAAAACATTATAAAAAAATGAATTGAGGTTTTTTTATGGGACTAAAGAGCGGACACGGATGTGTTGATACAAAATTTATGGGAAGTGCGAATGATTACGAAAAGGCCGGTATAATATTGGTGGGAGCCCCAATGGATTTAACGACCAGCTTCAGGCCGGGTACAAGGTTCGGACCTCAAAAAATCAGGGAAATGTCCGTCGGGCTTGAGGAGTACAGTGTTTATCAGGATTGCAGCCTTGCAAACGTACCCTATTATGATTGTGGCGACTTAGAGCTTGTACCCGGTGATATTGACAGCTGTATGAAAAGCATAGGAGAAGCTGCTGATCAAATCATATCCGACAGCAAATTTCCACTTTTTATGGGTGGAGAGCATACCGTAAGCGTACCGGTTGTAGATGCATTTTATAAAAAGTATGGAGAAGAGCTGGTAATTATCCAGATGGACGCACATGCCGATTTAAGAATTGATTATCTGGGTTTTGACAAATCCCATGCGTCTGCCATAAGGTTAATGACCGGATTTGTCCCCGGCAAAAACATCTATCAGCTGGGCATAAGGTCAGGGACAAGGGAGGAATTCAGCCATGCATTGCAGCATACCAATTTGTATAAATATCATGTGCTGAAGCCTTTAAGAGAAATAACTGCCGAAATAGGGAACAGGCCTGTTTATGTAACCCTGGATATTGATGTGGTTGACCCCGCTTTTGCCAATGGCACAGGTACACCTGAACCGGGCGGGATATCCTCCGGGGAAGCTATTGATTCAATTCTTCATTTGAGTAATCTCAATCTGGCAGGATTTGATATAGTTGAAGTATCGCCGCCTTATGATGCTTCGGGCAGAACTGCTCTGCTGGCTGCTAAAATTATTAGAGAGGTCATTTTAGCTGCCGGCAGCCAGAGGGGTTAGAGTATAATATGAAAAAAAGAGTGAGGTTTTATATTTAATATCATAACGCAGGAATTAAAATTGTTTTCCTCCGGCTGCTTTTACTAAAATAAAGTCCCATGAAATTCCGTTTTTATAAGTTTGTTAAATTTATAGCAATTTAGAGGTACGGTGTATTGCACTTCAAGGGAAAATATTGTATAATTAAAATTGTTTAGTACCAGGTAATAATAATTGATACTTTTTAAGTTTTATACGCAATAATGAAAAAAACTATAAGGATATGAGGTGAGTCATGCAATGGCGACAAGTGACAAAATAAATGAGCTCATTGAAAGAAAAGAAAAGGTCGAAATGGGTGGTGGTGAAGCAGCCATTGGAAAGCAGCACGGTAAGGGCAAAAAAACTGCCAGGGAAAGGATTGAAGGTATTGTTGATGAGGGCAGTTTTGTAGAGCTTGATGTTTTTGTAGAAACCCGGAGTACTGATTTTGGGATGGAAAAGAAGAAAACTCCCGGTGATGGTGTAGTTACAGGCTATGCTACCATAGATGGAAGGCCGGTATACCTGGCTGCCCAGGACTTTACCGTAATCGGCGGTACGCTGGGAGAAGCCCATGCCCAGAAAATATGCAAGGTTATGGACATGGCAGTAAAAATGGGGACTCCTTTTATAGGCATAAATGATTCAGGCGGAGCAAGAATTCATGAAGGAATTAATGCACTGAGCGGTTATGGAGACATTTTCCTTAGGAATACACATGCATCAGGCGTTATTCCACAGATTTCTTTGATTATGGGTCCATGTGCCGGCGGAGCATGCTATTCTCCGGCAATAACAGACTTTATATTTATGGTTGAAAAAACCGGCCAGATGTACATAACCGGAAATTCCGTCGTAAAGGCCGTAACCGGTGAAGATGTTACCCTTGAGGAGCTCGGCGGGGCGTCGGTGCATAATTCTACAAGCGGAGTGGCACATTTTAAAAATTCATCTGAAGACGATTGCATTGCCGACCTTAAAAGGCTTTTAAGCTTTTTACCCGACAATAACCTGTCGGCAGTGCCTTCAATACAGTGTACGGATGATCTTAACAGGATTTGCGGTGATATTGAGGATTTGATTCCGGCAGAACCCAACAAGCCCTATGACATGCTTGATATTATTAGCAGGCTGGTAGACGGCGGGGATTTCTTTGAGGTTCACAAATACTTTGCGCAGAATATTATTGTTGGATTTGCAAGAATCAATGGAAGCACGGTTGGAATAGTTGCAAATCAGCCGAAGATTAAAGCCGGGAGCCTTGATGTTGACTCTTCCGATAAAGGGGCGAGATTTGTCAGGTTCTGTGATTCGTTTAACATCCCCTTGATATCCTTTACCGATGTTCCCGCTTTCCTTCCCGGAGTCGGGCAGGAACACAGTGGTATTATCAGGCATGGTGCAAAGCTTTTATATGCATTTGCCGAAGCTACTGTTCCCAAAATCAATATTATTGTCCGTAAAGCATACGGCGGTGCATATATTGCCATGAACAGCAAAACCCTGGGAGCTGATATGGTTTTTGCATGGCCTACGGCGGAAATAGCAGTTATGGGGGCGGAAGGAGCGGCTAATATAATGTTCCGAAAGGATATTGCGAATTCTGATAATCCGGTACAAACCAGGCAGGAAAAAATTAATGAATACAGGACAAAATTCTCAAATCCTTACGTAGCAGCGGCAAGAGGATTTGTAGATGATGTTATTGACCCTGCTACAACCAGGCCAAGACTTGCAAGTGCTCTTGAGATGCTTAAAAGTAAAAGGGAAAACAGGCCGTCAAGGAAACATGGAAACATTCCCCTGTGAATCCTGACACATTTTCTCAAGTTTGCCACAGGCAGGTTTAACGGTTAAGAGCTTCGGAATGGCTGTGTGTTTTTTGATATACCTTAAGGAGGAGTTTTAATGAAAAAGTGTAATGAAGAAATATTATCGGTTATAAGTGCGGCCGTTGCTTCTATGGAAAGCAGAAAAGGTTACAGGCTTACAGTAAAATCCTATAGAAGAATGCCGGGAAGGATTCCGGTATGGAATCTTTCGGGAAGAATGAAAATTGCCAGGTAACGGCTGCAAAATGTCAATAAGTACTGAATATAATTTTAGGAGGATAAGCCATGAAAAAATTTCTAATAAAAGTAAATGGTAACCAATATGAGGTTGAAGTTGAAGAAGTAAGAGCAGACGGTGACCTGGCAGTGCCGGCACCGGCAGCAGCTCCTGCTCCAAAGGTAGAAGTACCCAGAGCGGCACCAAGGAAAAATATTGAAGTACCTGCCGGATCAAAAACTGTAAATGCTCCCATGCCCGGAACTGTTCTCAAAATTAATGTCAGGGAAGGTAATGCAGTTAAACAGGGCCAGGTACTATTGGTTCTTGAAGCCATGAAAATGGAAAATGAAATAGCGGCCCCTTTAGATGGGACTGTTGCCTCTGTCAATGTAGAGACGGGAGCTTCCGTAAATGCAGGAGATGTACTGGTATCTCTTGGCTAACATAGTAATTCCATGCAATACTGCAAGGGTTAAATGCGTTCCATATAGATTATCGATTAGTGAAAGGAGTTTAAGGATATGGCTAAGGTTGGAATAACCGAAACCGTACTTAGAGATGCCCACCAGTCCCTTATTGCAACAAGAATGACTACCGAAGAAATGCTTCCTGTTATTTCAAAGCTTGATGCAATAGGCTATAATTCAATGGAGGTATGGGGTGGAGCAACTTTTGATGCGTGCTTGAGGTTTTTGAATGAAGATCCGTGGGAAAGGCTGAGGACGATAAGGAAGCATGCAAAAAATACCAGGCTGCAGATGCTTTTAAGAGGGCAAAACATACTTGGCTACAAGCATTATGCAGACGATGTGGTCGAGTACTTTGTCCAAAAGGCAGTTTCCAATGGAATTGACATAATAAGAATATTTGATGCGTTAAATGATGCAAGAAACCTGGAAACAGCTATGAAGGCATGTAAAAAGGAAGGAGGACATGCCCAGGGCACTGTTTGCTACACAATAAGTCCCGTGCATGACCTTGAGCATTTCGTAAAGGATGCAAAAGAAATAGTTGAAGCAGGTGCGGATTCAATTTGTATAAAGGATATGGCAGGATTGCTTCTTCCTTATAAGGCATATGATCTCATAAAAGCCTTGAAGGAAAATGTGAAAATTCCTGTCCAGTTACATACACATTATACAAGCGGAGTAGCTTCCATGAGCTATATAAAAGCAATAGAAGCGGGTGTAGATGCTGTTGACTGCGCCATTTCTCCAATGTCCATGGGTACTTCACAGCCGCCTACGGAACCTATGGTAGCCTCCCTTAAAGACACCGGGTATGATACCGGATTGGACCTTGATAAGCTTACCGAGATAGCTGCATATTTCAGGCCCCTTAGAGAAAAATACATAGCTACGGGTAAAATGAATACAAAGGTTATGGGAGTTAATATTAATACCCTTATTTACCAGGTACCCGGCGGAATGCTTTCCAATCTTGTTTCACAGCTTAAGCAGGCCGGCAAGGAAGATAAGTTTGATGAAGTTTTAGACGAAGTGCCAAGGGTTAGGGAGGATTTCGGCTATCCGCCCCTTGTTACACCTTCCAGCCAGATTGTAGGCACCCAGGCTGTTATGAATGTAATAACAGGGGAAAGATACAAGATGGTGCCCAAGGAATCAAAGGCACTCGTAAAAGGAGAATACGGAAAAACGCCGGCACCTATCAATAAGGAAATACAGGATATGATTCTAAAGGGTGAAGAACCTATAACGTGCAGGCCTGCAGACCTTATAGAGCCTGAGCTTGACAAAATAAAAGACGAAATGAAGGAGTACATGGAGCAGGACGAAGACGTTCTGTCATATGCGCTGTTCCCTCCCGTAGCAAAGAGCTTCTTTGAATACAGGCAGGCTCAAAGGTACAAGATAGACAGCGATATGGTAGATTATGAAAACATGACCCATCCAATATAGAAAACGGAATACAGAAAAAAGAGTGGATTTTCTCCGCTCTTTTTTTGCAGTCCCCTTTATGTTAAATGTGCCCTTCCGTTTAACATTCGGGATGAAGGTATACATAATTTTCCCTGTTGCTGACATATTTTAATATCTTGATCCTGCTGCCGCTTTTTATCTGCTCTCCGCATTTTAAGCAAATATAATTGTCATTTTCCATTTTCCCTTCATAAATATCAGGCTTAATGCCCTTTATTTTTTGCCAGCTTTTCCAACCAACCTTGCATAAATTTATCCTGTTTTCAAAATCTGAAAATACCCACCTTAAAAGCTTATGGAAGTGAAAGGGGTATTTCGTAAATTTGATATAATGCAGCGGCAAGCCTAGCTTTACCGCATATAAGGTAAAATTTTTCTCAACTATGTTCTGAAACCTTCCCGTTATATGAGTTGAATACCAGCAGTAATTATTCATATTAAGCCAGTTTTTCAGTTCCTCAAACATGTATCCCCTGCAAATTTCAATAATTTCACTTTTAGGGATATCAAATATGGAAAATGCGGTTTTAACAATCCTTACAACATCTCCAAGGTATAGTTTTTTCTCAAAATTCTCCAGATTATACATTTTAACTGGAATAATATCAAAATAGTATTCGTTTTTTTCAGGTCTGTATATTCCGATACATGTTCCGCCTACAAAACTGCCGCTGCCTGCATCATCTATTTGTATCATTTTTCACCTTATTCATTCCTTAAGATAATAAGTACTAAAAGGTAGTTTTCGTTGTAGTATTAGCATTGCCTGTTGATTTTATTCTTGCTTTTTTCTTTACATAATTATAATATTTATATGTATAATATTGAGAGGAGTGTTATTTTTGGAAAAAGTACACGATATGCTGAAGATAATAAATGATAACATGAATACTCTAAGTAAGGGGCAAAAGCTTATTGCAAATTACATAATAAATCATTACGATAAAGCAGCATTTATGACTGCTGCAAAGCTTGGCGAAATGGTAGGAGTCAGTGAATCAACTGTTGTGCGCTTTGCGGCAGAGCTGGGATATGACGGATATCCCAAGCTGCAGAAAGCCCTGCAGGAATTAATAAAGAGTAAGCTTACCGCGGTACAGCGTATTGAGGTATCTCAGAGCAGAATAAACGAGGAAGATATTTTAAAAAGTGTAATCCAGTCAGATATGGAAAAATTGAAAATCACACTTGAAGAAATCGACAGGACTGAATTTAATACGGTAGTTGAAAAAATACTTAATGCAAAAAAAATATTTATCCTGGGAGTAAGGAGTTCTGCTCCTCTTGCAAGTTTTGTCGGGTTTTATTTCAATTTGATTTTTGATAATGTGAGACTGGTACATACTACAAGTGTCAGTGAGATGTTTGAACAAATAGTAAAGGCAGGCAATAATGATGTGGTAATAGGCATCAGCTTTCCCAGGTACTCAAGGAGAACAATCAAGGCAATGCGCTTTGTAAAAAGCCAGGGTGCGACTGTTATTGCAATAACAGACGGCAATGATTCACCCTTATCCGAGCATTCCCACCATCAATTGAATGCAAGAAGCGATATGGCTTCATTTGCGGACTCGCTGGTTGCTCCTCTCAGTGTAATAAATGCTCTCATTGTTGCTATTGGCATAAGAAAAAAGGAAAGTGTCTATAAGGTTTTTAATAAATTAGAAAAAATATGGGATGAATATCAGGTTTATGAAAAATATGAACATGAAAATAAAAGGAAATTGATCGAAGAGTGAGCTATTTAGCTATATAATACTATCGAAATGAGTGTTCTAAATGAGTGAGACAGTGGTCGTAATAGGCGCGGGACCTGCCGGTATGATGGCGGCCGGGAAGGCGGCGGAAAGAGGAAAAAAGGTTATTCTGGTTGAAAAAAACCGCAATGTAGGTAAAAAGCTGCTAATAACGGGGAAGGGCAGGTGTAATATAACCAATAATACTGATGTTGAAGGAATTATAAATAATATAGCAGGAAATGGTATTTTTCTTTATTCGTCACTGTATTCTTTTTCAAATAGGGATATAATAGATTTTTTTGAAAAAAAGGGCTTAAAAACAAAAGTTGAAAGGGGAGGAAGGGTTTTCCCTGTTTCAGATAAATCCGAGGATGTTGTAAAGGTACTATACAAGCATTGCCTGGATAACGGAGTAAGGCTGGTAACTTCATGCAGTGCTAACGGATTGGAGCTGGATAACGGAAAAGTAAAGGGAGTTCTTACCGGCAAAAAAAAAATTGAATGTGATTGTGCAGTAATAGCAACAGGAGGAAAATCATATCAGGCAACAGGCTCCAACGGCGACGGATATAGACTGGCAAAAGAAGCCGGGCATGATATTATTGCTCCAAAGCCTTCTCTGGTACCGCTTGTATCGGGGGATGCATTCATTAAGGAATTGCAGGGATTGTCACTTAGAAATATTGAAGTAAAATTTTTCAATTCAGCAAAAAATATGATATATAAGGATTTCGGCGAGATGATTTTTACACATTTTGGTATATCAGGGCCGGTCATTTTAAGCGGCAGCAGGTTCATTGGAGCAAAGGGTGTTAAAAATGCTTATGTATTAATTGATCTAAAGCCTGCCCTTGATATGCTTAAGCTGGACAAGAGAATACAGCGGGATTTTGAAAAATACTCCGGAAAACAGTTTAAAAATTCTCTCGGTGATTTATTGCCTTCCGGATTGATACCTGTTATTGTCGGATTTTCAGGAATTGATGAAAAAAAGAAGGTCAACCAGATAACCAGGGCAGAAAGGCTTGCTCTGGGAAAGCTTCTTAAGGCATTTAAAGTAAATATAAAGGGAACAAGGCCCATTAATGAAGCAATAGTTACCGCAGGCGGTGTAAAAACAGACCAGATAGACCCGGCAACAATGGAATCCAAAAAAGTTAAAGGGTTATTTTTTGCAGGTGAAGTCATTGATGTTGACGGGTATACAGGTGGGTATAACTTGACCATTGCTTTTTCAACAGGTTTTTGTGCGGGAATAAATTGCTGATGTATTATATCCATTGAATTTGCATAATAATTAAATAAGAAGTACCGGCAAGAGATGTAAATTTAATGGATTGGTGTGATAGTTATGAAATTGCTTTACTACAAAGTAAATAACCGAAAAAAGAATAGGGGGAAAAACCCGGGTGTCAAGCTGGAAAAAATCCTTTATTTCAGTTTTCTAGCCGTTTTTTTTGTATTGATTGTTTCACAGGCAGCTATGCTTGACGGATCGGTACGTTCTTTTTTAACTGTGGAAAGCAAACTTCTCGGAACAGCAATGGGAGTAGAAGAATATTTATATAAAGAGGGAGAAATAGAACTTGGGTTGGAGAATTCCTCTATCGGAAGTTCAATTAAAGTTCTTGTCAACGGAGAGCAAAAAGCTGTATTTGATAAAAAGCAAATTAAGCTCAAGGTATTGGATGGAGATGTACTGGAGCTTGATACCAGTGAAATTTCACAGAAGATCACTATAAGAATTATAAAGAAAAGTGAAAACATAGCCAATGACTGTGAAGGCAGGTTATATACTATGAATCCGGGTATAAAAAGATTATTCAAGGTGAAAATAAAATAATGTATTGTTTTATGTTAATTATTCTTATATAATATAGTAATGTCCGGGGTAATTTTTAAATAGCTTGGGTAATAAAATCAATATTAGTGGTTAAGGAAAGCAAGATATGGAGACTGTAAAGGATTCGGGGAGTAAAGATGCGGCAAAGGCGGCAATCAAGATTGCATTGACGTCAAACAGGCAGGATGAAAAGAGGGTTCAAACCGTTTTTAGGGAAAAAGGAATCACTTGTTCTGCAGTTGACTATGGAGGGGAGTTTATTTCATCTGTTATGAAAATAGTAGAACGGGCGGTTGTTTCAGCTAAAAGAGAACAGGTAATCAATGATACCCATAGGGAGGAAGGCGCCGTTGCCGGAGCAACTCGTGAGGCCCTGACACAGGTAATGCCCAAGGCACTTGGTCTCAATGTAGGCGGAAAGATAGGAATAGCAAGGTTTAATGATCACATAAGTGTAGCAACGTTTTTTGGAATTGGTCTGCTTCATTTAAATGAAATATCAATAGGCTTAGGACACAGGGTAATATAGTGCCAAGGCTTTTGCCCGGGTTTAGCATGAACTTATTGCAAGGTTAAATATATAATTAATTGAGGACTTATGAAATGCTTTTGTTCCGTTCTCAAAACACAGGAAGGTATAATAATGACAGTAAGAGCTATCAGAGGTGCTACTACAGTAAATGAAAACAGCAGGAAAGATATTTTATCTTCAACCAGAGAGCTGCTGGTACAGATCAAAGAACAAAATAATATTAAGGAAGATGATATTATCAGCATATTTTTCTCCCTTACGGATGATTTGAACGCCGAGTTTCCGGCTGCTGCAGCAAGGGAGTTAGGATGGCTGGAGGTTGCCCTGATGTGCACAAAGGAAATTGAAATCCCGGGCAGCCTGGAAAAATGTATCAGAGTCATGGTTCATATAAATACAAACAAACAAAATTTTGAACTTAATCATGTTTATCTAAAAAATGCAAAGAGCTTAAGGCCTGACATAGTTAAAAGGAACGGCACAAAAAAAGCTGACGGGGCGGATATGATTAATATTGCCATAGACGGTCCTGCAGGAGCAGGGAAAAGTACAATAGCGAAAATCTTATCCAAAAAACTTGGGGTTATTTACCTGGATACGGGAGCTATGTACAGGGCAGTTGCTTTAAAAGCTCTAAGAGAAAATCTGGATACCAGGGATTCTAAAGCTCTGGAAAAAATGATGAGGGATATCAATATTAAAATAGAATTTGAAAATGGAGAGCAAAAAATCCTCCTGGATGGCAAAAATGTCTCCGGTAAGATAAGGACCAAGGAAGTCACTATAGGCTCTTCAAATGTTGCAGTTGTACCGGCTGTCAGGCTTAAAATGGTTGAAATACAAAGACAAATCGCTTCTGAGAAGAGTGTAGTCATGGACGGACGTGACATAGGCTCTCATGTTTTGCCCCACGCAGATTTTAAATTTTTCTTGAATGCATCCCTGGGTGAAAGGGCCAGGAGAAGATATGAAGAGCAGATAGGGAAAGGCATGCCGGGGATTATATATGAAGAAGTATTGAAGGACATTGAATATAGAGATAAAAATGACAGTTCAAGAGATTATGCCCCGCTTGTAAAGGCTGAGGACGCAATAGAGATTGATACAACTAATATGGGAATTGATCAGGTAGCAAATAAAATATTGGATATGGTTAAGGAAAAAAATGTATAAGATTGCTGTAAGGAAAATATCATTTGTTATTTTAGGCTTGCTTTTTCGGGTAAAACATCATAACAGGGAAAATCTGCCCGCAGATAAGGCATTTATACTCTGTTGCAATCATGAAACCATGCTTGATATGTTTTTCATAGGATGCTGGATAAAAACATGGATATACTGGATGGCAAAAAAAGAGCTTTTTTACAATCCCATACTTGGGCTTGCACTAAAAGGACTCGGAGCTTTTCCTGTGAACAGGGGAAAAGGGGATATTGATTCTTTTAAAACTGCGTTATCCCACCTTAAAATGGGAAAGGTGGTCGGGATTTTTCCCCAGGGAACCAGGTTGAAAAAAAGGAAAGGGAAGCTAAGAATAGGTAATGGAGCGGCTTACCTGGCAGTCAAGACAAATGCACCCATATTGCCGGTAGCTATAAAAATAGATTTTAAAATATTTGGCAGGGTAGATGTGACTTATGGGAAACCGTTTTATGTAAGTGACATGGAATTTACCTATGAAAAGAAAGACATCCTTAATAAAATCAGTAAGAGAATAATGAGTTCAATCGGACAGCTTTTGGAGGTGGGATATTGAACATTATTGTGGCTGATACGGCAGGTTTTTGTTTCGGAGTAAATAAGGCGATTAACACAATAAACCAGCTATTGGAAGATGAACATAAGAGAATATATACATTAGGCCCTATAATACATAATGAGCAATTAGTGGACATGCTCTGCAAAAAGGGTGTAGAAGTAATAGAAGATGTAAATAGCATTACTGAAAAAGGATATGTTGTTATAAGGGCCCATGGGGTAACTCCTGATGTTTATAAAAGCATAACGGATAAGCAGCTTGAAATGATAGACTTGACATGTCCCTATGTAAAAAAAATACATAAGCTGGTTGAGGAAAAGTATGGTGAGGGTTACACTATAATTATCGCCGGTGATAAAAAGCATCCCGAAGTTATAGGTATTAACGGATGGTGTGAAAACAGCGCTTTTATTGTAAATAGTATTGAAGACGTAAAAAATATAGAAGGGACGGGCGGGAATACTTGTATTGTTGCCCAAACAACATTAACAGAAGATAAATGGGTAAAAATTACCGAATATATTAAGAAAGCGTTTCAAAATGTGATAAAATTTGATACAATATGTAATGCCACAACACAAAGGCAGCTGGAGGGTGTGAAAATTGCCTCAGGTGTGGATATGATGATAGTAATTGGTGGAGCACAAAGCAGTAACACTGAAAAGCTTTACCAAAAATGCAGGGAAATATGCGGTAATACTTACAAAATTGAGACAGTCGGTGATTTGCCGCCGATAAATATAAATAACATTAACAATGTTGGAATCACAGCGGGAGCATCGACACCCGACTGGATAATTAAGGAGGTTATTGACAGGATGGAAGAACTTAACAAGGAACAACAGCAAGAAACCGAAATAAATTTTAAGGAAGCCTTTGAGGACTCAATTGTCACTTTACAATCAGGTAAGACTGTAAAGGGTAAGATTATAGGCTTTAACGACAGTGAAATATATGTTGATCTGGGATATAAATGTGATGGCATACTGCCAATAGAGGAATATACGGATGAACCTGGATTTAAAGCCGAGGATAACATACAGCCCGGCGATGAAATTGAAGTGTTTATTTTAAGAGTTGATGATAAGGAAGGACAGGTAAAGCTATCCAAAAAGGTTGTTGATGAAAAAAACAAATGGAACGCCGTAAAAAAGGCACATAAGGATAAAACACCTGTTGAAGCAGAAATTGTGGAAGTAGTTAAAGGCGGGGTTATTGCCGTTTATAATGGTTTGAAAATATTTATTCCGGCATCCCAGGTTAGCGATAAATATGTAAAGGATTTAAGTGAATTTCTCCACAAAAAGCTTCCTGTAAGAATAATAGAGTTTAATAAAAGGAAGCAGAAGGTAGTAGGTTCTCATAGAATTATTGTTGAAGAAGAAAAAGAAGCCAAAGTCACCAAGCTATGGGAAGAGATTGAAGAAGGCAAGGAGTATAAGGGTTTAGTTACAGGGCTTACCGATTTTGGTGCTTTTGTTGATATTGGCGGTGTGGACGGGCTTATTCATTTAACTGAGCTTTCATGGAATAAGATCAAGCATCCTTCACAGGTTGTCAAAACAGGAGATGAGGTAGAAGTAAGAGTGCTTGAGTTTGACAAGGAAAAAGGAAGGGTTTCACTGGGATATAGAAAGTTAGAGGATAATCCCTGGTATAAAATAGATGAGAAATACAAAGTTGGAGATTCGGTTAAAGGTAAAGTTGTCAGACTTGTACCTTTTGGAGTTTTTGTTGAGCTTGAAAAAGGGCTGGACGGGCTGGTACACATTTCACAAATTTCCAATAAGAGAATTGCAAAACCTGAAGATGTCATTAAAAACGGCCAGGAGGTAGAAGCCAGGGTAATGGAGGTTGATGGAGAAAAGAAGCGTTTGAGCCTGAGCATTAAAGAGGCCAATCCTATTGATCCCCCTGAGCCTGAAGGGCCCCCGGCAGTTGAAAAAGTAGAAGAAAAAAAACCTGTTAGGGAAAGGAAGAAAAAGATAGTAAAAGGCAGCGTCCCAAAAACCGCGCCCAAGCAGGAAGCTCCGGCAAGGCATGTTGAAGAGATGAATTTGAAGCTGGGAGATATGTTGAGCGGACTGGACCTTTCCCATTTTGGAGAGGCTGACGAAACGGCCGGCGAACCTGCTGCCCATGTGGAAGAAGCTCCGAAAAACACAGGGGAAGACAAAACTATGGTAAGTGAAGAGCAAAAGGAAGCTGAATAACAGTATGTTTGGAAAATAGAATTATTAAGTTGCATATAGCTTATAAAAAATTAATGAAGATAAAACAGGCTGTTGTTGGCATAAAAAACACAACAGCCTGTTGCACATAATACAAAGGTTAAAGGATGGAATTTATGGAAAGAACACTTGTTTTTTTAAAGCCTGATGCTGTAAAAAGAAAGCTTATAGGTGAAATACTAACCAGATTTGAAAAGCGTGATTTGAAAATAGCCGATATGAAAATGATGACAATGACAGAAGAACTGGCTAAGGAGCATTATGGACATGTAAGCCATGAATCAATATATGGGGACATGATTGAATTTATAACATCAGGTCCTATAGTAGCAATCATTATTGAAGGTGAGAATGTTATAAAGATAGTGAGAAGCATGCTGGGGAACAGGAAAACTTATGATTCCCCTCCGGGAACAATCAGGGGGGATTTGGGGTCACATGATTTTGAGAATCTTATTCACGCCTCGGATTCAGTCAGGAACGCGGAGGTAGAGATTGAAAGGTTTTTTAATTAGCAGTCTGTAACACATAAAATTTTTTAGCTTACGGAAAGGTATTGTGCTGGTATGGACTATGAGAAGTTTAAAAATGTAATATTAAATCTTTCCGGTATTGATCTTAATTACTATAAGGAAAGACAAATGAAGCGAAGAATTGATTCCCTTATAAGAAAGAATACATATAATAATTATGAAGAATATTTTTATGCCATAAAGGAGAATAAAAAATTATATAGTGAGTTTATAAACTATCTTACTATAAATGTCTCGGAATTTTACAGGAATCCTGAACAGTGGACGGTACTAAAAAATGATGTACTCCCCATTTTACTCAGGCAAAACAGTAATCCCATTATCTGGAGCAGTGCATGTTCAACGGGAGATGAACCTTACACAATGGTAATGGTGCTTAATAAATTTTTACCGCTGGAAAAAATAAACGTAATTGCTACGGATATTGATAGGGGAGCACTGGAAAAGGCAAAGCTTGGAATTTACAGTAAAGCCAGTGTTGATAAGCTGCCGGAGGAATATATCAGAAAATACTTCAAATATGAAAATGACAGCATATATATAAAGGATTTTGTGAAAGAACGTGTAAAATTCCGTATGCTGAATCTTCTTAAGGATGATTACCCAAAAGGCTGCGACCTTATAATATGCAGAAATGTACTTATATACTTTACCCAGGATGCAAAAAGTATGATTTACGAAAAATTTAACAGATCCCTTAAGGAAAAGGGTATACTTTTTGTAGGAAGCACCGAACAAATAATTAATGCTTCAAATTATAAGTTTAAATCTGTAAGAACGTTTTTTTATAAAAAGGAAGGAAACATTGGAGAATAAAAACTTAAAAGCACTGTTATATATGGTGCGAGAGGCGGGATTCGAACCCGCACGCCCGTAAAGGACACTAGAACCTGAATCTAGCGAGTCTGCCAGTTCCACCACTCTCGCAAGGTGCAGTAACTATTTTACTAGATAAGGCATATTAATGTCAAGTAGTTAAAAAATAATTTTTTGTCAATAATATAGGTATGGAAAGCAATTTGCTTATATACCAGCTAAAAAAACAGTAACCATAAGCAAGGTTTTCCACAGAAGCAGCCGGCCGGAAAAAATGTATGTTGGGAGATGATTTTAATTGAACCTTACGCAATGCAAGGAATACATATATAATAAAAAAATAGCAGTTCTGGGAATAGGAGTCAGCAACACGCCGCTTATAAAATTCCTATATAAAATGGGAGGGGAAATAACAGCATTTGATAAGGCCGAACCTGAAATTATAAAAGACAGGATGAATGAATTAAAGGATTGTGATATTGAGTACAGTCTGGGATATGATTATCTGGATAGGCTAAAGGGCTTTGACTTAATATTTAAAACTCCCGTTATCCGTCCCGATATACAACCGATTCTGGAGGAGCTTAAAAGAGGGGCCGTGTTAAGCAGCGAAATGGAATTATTTTTTGAATTATGCCCTGCCGGAATTTATGCAGTTACAGGAAGCGACGGCAAAACCACTACTTCAACATTAATGCATGAAATGCTTAAGCAGGAAGGATTTAAGTGCTGGCTGGGAGGCAATATAGGTACTCCCCTTTTAGATATGGTTGGAGAAATAGGGGAAAAGGACAAGGTTGTCCTTGAGCTGAGCAGTTTTCAGCTTCTTACAATGAAAAAAAGTCCACAAACCGCAGTAATAACAAATATTACACCTAACCATCTCGACATACACAAGTCTATGGATGAATACGTAGGAGCTAAAAAAAATATATTTAAGTATCAAACAAAAAATAACAGGCTTATTTTGAATTATGATAATAAAATAACACGGGAGTTTGCAGGTGAAACCACAGGCAAAGAGATTTTTTTCAGCCGAAGGGAAGTACTGGCCAGGGGTATGTATTTAGATGGTGAAAAAATGGTGTACAGTGATGGAAAAGGCTCAACCGAAATAATGGATACAGGCATAATAATATTACCGGGAAAGCACAATATTGAAAATTATCTTGCGGCATCAGCTGCAGTTATGGATTGTGTTTCGGCAGAATCAATCAAAAAGGTGGCTTCATCATTCAGGGGAGTTGAGCACAGGATAGAACCGGTTGCCAAAATAAATGAAATAAGGTTTTATAATGACTCAATTGCAACAAGTCCGAACAGAACAATAGCCGGATTGAAATCATTCAATCAAAAGGTCATTTTAATAGCAGGAGGCAAGGATAAAAAAAATAATTATGAAAATTTGGCTAAAGCCATGGTTGGCAGGATTAAGTGCCTTGTCCTGCTGGGTGAAACCTCGGTTAAGATTGAAAAGGCATTAAAAGATGAAACATATGCCAGCGGTAAAGGAACAGATATTCAAGTAATTAATAGTGAAAGCCTTGAAGACGCGGTAAACAATGCATATCTCTTTGCAAAGCCGGGAGATATTATAATATTGTCTCCGGCAAGCACAAGCTTTGATATGTTCAAGGATTTTGCCGAACGGGGTAAAAAATTCAAAGAAATTGTTTTGGAACTCGGAAAGTAGAAGGTTATCGGGCCGGATACAACAAAATGAGAAGAGGAACAAATATCCCGCTTCTCAAATCCTGCTGCAATATTGGTGGGCCTTCAGGGACTTGAACCCCGGACCAACCGGTTATGAGCCGGTTGCTCTGACCAACTGAGCTAAAGGCCCTTATAAACTCTCAAATAAAGCCGCAAGACATAGTATAAATCAAATAATTCCTTTCGTCAAGTGAAAAATAAAAAATTTTGAGAAAGTTTAAGTTGATATTAATATCATCATATTATAGAATGAAAAGATAACCATTTATTGTACTATATAGTATGGAATGAATTAAAATTTGGCATTTATACCGGCGTTAAATCCACAGACCACCAAGGTATTTTTTTTGCCGTTGTAATACCCGGATTTTATATATTTGAGAGGATGTATTATGAACATAAGGGATTTAAGTGACCGGAATCTGCTGGAAGGTGCTACAAATCACAGAACCTTTCAAAGCGGCCGTATGTATTACTATAATGACAAGGTTGGTATGCTTCATTTTGACGATATCCAAAAGCAATACTTAACCACAGTCCATGGTAATGATTTGTACAATGTGAGAATAAAGGTGGGCGAAAATGAAAACATAAGTTCCTTTTATTGCGGCTGTCCGGCTTTTGACAAATATTACGGGCTTTGCAAGCACGTAATTGCGGTATTATTTAAAATAAGGGATGAGCTTGAAAAAAACAAAATTATCTATTTGAATAATAGAAAAGCCTTTATAGAAATATTGTCCTCAATATCATCCCAGGGTATAAAAAGTTCAGTTGTTATCACACTGGATATAACTTTTCATGTAAATACAAAAAGGGACAGGATGATGACCCGGGCATCTTTTAAAATTGGAAGGGATAGGCCATATGTAATTAAAGATGTATACGAGTTTATAAAAAATAAAAAAGCGGGATTGGAAATATTTTTCGGGAAAAATTTTACTTATAATCCGGCAATACATAAAATATACGACGAAGATAAAAAAATATTTGATATTATAGAAGATATTTACGATGGTGAAAAGGAACTGCTGGAATTAACAACCTTTGGATACAACAAATTTTCATTAAGTGCTTTTGATAAAAGGCATGTTATACTTACGGTAAAAAATCTGGAAAGTATTTTTTCCAAGCTTGATAACAAGGCATTCAATTTTGAAATAGACGGAGTATTATATGAAAATATTAAAATAGTCCATGATGATATACCTTTTAAGCTTGACGTAGCATATGAAGGCGAAGACATAATACTTCTTCATGACAACAATATTAGATTTCTGCACTTTGGCGCCAGCAGCCATTACTTTTTTTACGATAAAACCATATACAGGGTATCTGAAAAACAAAGGGCCGTAATAGAACCCATACTGAAAGGTTTTAAAATGAACAGGGTCCATAAAATCGTATTTCCCGAAAATTACAGAGAGGACTTTATTTCCGAAGTATTAAATGAATTAAAGGCAGTATGTGATGTAAGCATTAATGATGAGCTCAGAAAAAGAATATTTGTAGCTGAACTTGAACCTTCCGTTTTTCTTGACAGGGAAGGGAAAAGCATCACCGTAAGAGTAGAATTTAAATATGATGATATAATTGTCAATCCTTTTGAGAGTAAAAGAGGAGACAAAGACAGCAGGATATTGTTAAGGGATATGGAAAAGGAAAGGAGCTTATTATCTTTTTTTGAAAAGACCGGATTCAAGGTGAAAAATGGGGTTTTACATCTTGAAGATGTCGATGAAATATGTAAATTTATTTTTGATGAACTGCCCAGGCTGCAAAATTATGCCGTAATTTTCTATTCGGACCAGTTTAAAAATTTTAGGCTGAACAGGAATATTAATTTTACGGGTAATATTTCAATTAAAGAGGACTTTTTAGAGTTTTCATTTGACTTTGAACACATTGATAATGATGAGCTTATGAAAATAATGGATTCCCTTAAAATGAAGAAGAAATATTACCGACTTAAAGATGGGACTTTTTTGCCTTTAAACGACCTGGATTTGATTAATTTATCCAAAATAATCAACCACTTTGACATATCCTATAAGAACATTGATGAACGTATAATCACGCTGCCTAAACACAAGGCCATGTATCTGGACAGTATATTGAGGGAGTCTGAAAATAACAGTATTAATAGAGATACGGGTTTTAAGGAGCTTGTAAGGAATATTAAGGAGCATGCGGAAACGGATTATGTAATACCAGAGCAATTGGCCGCAATTTTAAGGCCATATCAAAAAACAGGCTACAAATGGCTTAAAACACTAATTGAATATGGATTTGGAGGAGTTCTTGCAGATGATATGGGTTTGGGCAAAACCCTGCAAATTATAACTTTTTTGCTGTCTGAAAGGGACAATTCCAAATTACCGGCAATTGTAATTGCACCGACAACGCTTATATATAACTGGAAGGATGAAGTAGAAAAATTTGTACCCAAGCTAAAAACCCTTGTTATAAGCGGAACCCAGGAATACAGGCAGGCATTGATTAATGAAATAAATAAATGGGAGCTCATAGTTACATCATATCCTTTGATTAGAAATGATATCGATTCTTACAAGGATATTGAATTTTCATATTGCATTATTGATGAAGCCCAGCATATTAAAAATCCGCAAACACAGGCAGCCAAGGCTGTAAAAAGGATTAAGGCAAAAGGATACTTTGCACTTACAGGTACACCTATAGAAAATTCACTAACCGAATTATGGTCAATATTTGACTTCATTATGCCAGGATATCTTTACAACCATGGAAAGTTTGCAAGCAAATTTGAGAATCCAATATGCAAAGAAAATGACAGTGATTCTCTAAATGAGCTGTCAAGGCATATAAGACCCTTTATTATGCGAAGAATGAAAACAGATGTATTAAAAGAGCTTCCTGATAAAATAGAGTCAAAAATATCATCCAAGCTCACAGAAGGGCAAAAGAAAATATACCTGGCATACCTGCAAAAAGCAAAAAATGAAATAAAGGATGAAATAGCCCAACGGGGTATTGATAATTCCAAAATTAAGATTTTAGCCGTACTGACAAGGCTGAGACAGATTTGCTGCCATCCTTCCACATTTGTTGAAAACTATAAGGGCGGCAGCGGAAAATTGGAGCTTTTGAATGAAATACTGGATGATGCACTGGATTCAGGACACAGAATACTTTTATTTTCACAGTTTAGAAGTATGCTTTTTATCATAGAAAGGCTTTTAAAGCAAAAAAATATCGGTTATTTCAGCCTTACAGGCAGTACGGAAACCAAAGAAAGGGGTACTATGGTAAGGCAGTTTAACAAGGGCGAAAGAAAAGTGTTTCTTATATCATTAAAAGCAGGCGGAACAGGCTTGAACCTCACAGGTGCGGATATGGTTATACATTATGACCCGTGGTGGAATCCGGCAGTTGAAGAACAGGCTACCGACAGGGCTTACAGGATAGGACAGGAAAATGTTGTGCAGGTGATCAAACTGATTACGGCAGGGACAATCGAGGAAAAAATATATAACATGCAGTCAAGAAAAAAAGAGCTTATTGATTCGGTCATCAAGCCGGGGGAAACATTCCTGTCAAAGCTCAATAATGAAGAAATAGAAAAATTGTTTGAGCAATGAGAAATTTGATATTTATTGATAATCAAAGGATTGTTATGATATAATACATTTTGCAAGAATTAAAGACGTTCCATATAGCTGCGGATTTTGGCCGTTAATAATAAAGGATAAGGGCATGTGTGAAATTGTTGAAAAACAAATATATAAAAGCCGGAAAATCGTACTGTTGACTAAACATAAAAAGGACCGGGCAATCCGGCCAATACTTGAAAAAGCAACAGGCTGCAGTCTCATAGTTGAGACAGGATTTGATACGGATAAACTAGGAACATTTTCCAGGGATATAAAAAGACCCAAATCACAATTAGATACGGCCAGATTGAAGATTAAAAAAGGTCTTCAGCTTTCAAAGGCATGCATAGGGATTGCCAGCGAAGGGAGTTTTGGTTCACACCCTTATATGCCGGTACCCTGGAACGTGGAATTAGTGCTTTTATATGATGAAAAAGAAAATTTTGAGATGTCCGGTATCTATGAAAGCAGTGATACAAATCTTGATCATTTATTAACCGGGAGTTTTGAAGAAGCTTTAACTTTTGTAAAAAAAATTGGATTTCCGCAGCATTATATAATTATCAGACCCGAAGACAGTGAAAATAACAAAATAATTAAAGGGGTAAATAATTATGAGCGGCTCAAGGAAGCCTATGAATGGTGTTACTCTAAATCATGTTCCGGTAAAGTATTTATAGAAACGGACATGAGAGCACACGCCAATCCCACCAGAATGAAAAATATTGCAAAGGCGGCTGAAGATTTGATAAGCAAGCTTATGAGCTTTTGTCCAAACTGTGGAGCTGCAGGGTTTATTATAACCGAAAGAGTGAGAGGACTTCCATGTGAGTTATGCGGACTACCTGGTGAAATGGTGTTGAAGAATATCAGCAAATGCTACAAATGCAGCCATACTCAAGAACAATTGTATCCCAACGGACGGACGGCTTCTGCCCAATATTGCAATTTTTGCAACCCTTAAATTTATTGAGTTTTACTAAAAAATAGGTATAAATTTATGAGTACAATGATAACTGTTCCATTGTACTCATAAATCTTCTCATGTTAAAAATAGGGAAACTCAAATATGCAAAGTATTGAAATGAAAAGGCATAATGATGTAAAATATAATGGAGAACTTATTTTAATATAAAATGTTTATATGATGTTTTAGGGTCAGGACATAATTACAACCCGACGTCAGTACGTAATGTCCTGCCTTTAAAAAAAGTTTAGCCTTGTTAAGCTTGCAAGTTACGGGTATTGCGTAAGCCGGCGTTTAGTAAAATTTAAGATTTTAAGGGAGGCAATATTAATGGATTACTGGAATGAAACATATGAATGTATGTCCAGGGGTGAAATGACCAGGGTACAAAATGATAGGTTGGCCAATACGGTAAAAAGAATATTTCATAATGTTTCTTATTATCGTGAAAAGATGCAAAAAAATGGAGTAGAACCTTCCGATATAAAAAGCATTGATGATTTAAGGAAACTTCCGTTTACCTATAAGCAGGATTTGAGGGATACTTATCCATACGGTCTTTTTGCCCTGCCATTAAGTGAAATTGTAAGAATCCATGTTTCGTCGGGGACTACCGGAAAACAAACGGTAGTAGGTTATACAATGAAGGATATAGATACCTGGTCCGAAGCTATGGCAAGGGCTTTGGTATGTGCAGGGACAGACCGGCACTCCTTTATCCAGATTGCATATGGCTATGGTCTTTTTACCGGGGGACTGGGAGTGCATTACGGAGCAGAAAGAATAGGAGCTTCGGTTATTCCCATATCCGGAGGCAATACAAAAAGGCAAATTCAAATCATGAGGGATTTTGGAACCAATATTCTTGCATGTACCCCTTCCCATGCCCTTTCTATGGTAGAAGAGCTGGAGGAAATGGGAGTAAGAAAAGAAGAGCTTAGTATAAAAGCCGGAGTGTTTGGTGGCGAGCCCTGGTCTGAAAACATGAGAAATGAAATAGAAGAACGTCTGGGGATACTGGCAATCGATATTTACGGGCTGTCTGAAGTCATCGGACCGGGTGTTGCAAGTGAGTGTGAATGTAAATGCGGACTTCACATACCCGAAGATCATTTCATACCTGAAATTATTGATCCGGTTACTGAAGAAATACTTCCGCCGGGTTCAACAGGAGAGCTTGTATTTTCTACCATAACAAAAGAAGGCCTTCCGCTTCTGAGATACCGTACAAGAGACATATCTTCACTTGCCTGCGATAAATGCGATTGCGGAAGAACTGCAGTCAGAATGTCCAAAGTATCAGGAAGAACAGACGATATGCTCATTATCAGGGGTGTTAACGTATTTCCCTCCCAGATTGAAAGTGTGCTTCTTGAAATGGGTGAAACAGCTCCTCATTATCAACTGGTGATTGATAGAAAAGATAATTTTGATTTTCTGGAAATACTGGTAGAAATGACACCGAGTTTATTTTCCGATGAGGTCAGGGAGCTGGAAAATATTGAAAACAAAATAAGGCATGAAATTCAAGGCACCCTGGGAATAAGTGCAGGGGTGAGGCTGGTGGAACCAAAGACAATAGAAAGAAGTATGGGTAAGGCAAAAAGGGTAATTGATAAAAGGAAAACATAAGGAGGCGGTATCATGTTGGTTAAGCAGATATCTGTTTTTCTGGAAAACAAGTCGGGCAGACTGGCCGAGGTTACAAAATCACTGGCGGCGGGCGGTATTGATATAAGTGCTTTGTCTATAGCAGATACAAAGGATTTTGGTATACTAAGACTGATTGTTAATGATCCTGAAAAGGCTGAGAAAGCTCTTAAAAACGACGGTTTTACAGTAAGCTGTACAAATGTAATTGCAATTGCTGTCGAAGACCGGCCGGGCGGATTGTCCGAGGCTTTAAAAGTTCTTGATGATAATTCGATTGGTATAGAGTATATGTATGCATTTGTGGGCAAAACATCGAATAAGGCCCTGGTTATTTTAAAGACAGAGGATTCTGAAAAAGCAATAAAAAGCCTTGAAGCAAGCGGGATACATGTACTTCCTTCAAAGCAGGTGTACAAACTTTAAAGAAGGGCTGACAGAAAAACTAATGCAATTTCAGACATATTATTTAAGTCTGACGTATTTGTTATGTATAGAGGCATCTAAGAAGGAGCTGTTATATTTTGAAAAAGTTATTTTTGTCCGATTTCGATAAAAAAATCGGCGGAGTATGTGGCGGCATAGCAGAATATTTCAATGTGGATTCTACAATTGTCAGGCTTGCATGGGTTGTGTTGTCCGTTTTCCCCGGCGCCGGACTGGGTGGAGTGATAGCTTATCTTATAGCATACGTTGTAATCCCAAGGAGAAGCTAAGGTTTATTATATTCCCCGTATATTGTGCATTATAAAGTATCTTATTTTACCAAGATTTCTTCTTGCCATGTTTTGCATGCTGTATATATGCTTAAAAACAAATTGCTTTTTTTCATCGGTTATATCATGATGACTATATAGACATTCAATAAATATATTGAATATTCTTAACAGGGTTGATACGTTTTTTACACCTGAGATATTTAAACGGCTTTCATACGGTTTTTCAGTGCTGCCGGCAAAAATGATGTATTTGTCTATTCTACGGGAAAATTCTATTAATGTTTCACCCTCTTCAATTTTATAATTTTGCTTTGAGAGAAGTTCCATGTAATACCTGAACATATTCTCTATACTCTGTTTGGGGGCAGAGCACCTGAAATTTTTTATTCTCAATTTTCTGCGAATGAAATTTATGAGCAATATAAGTCCCAGGGAAGCAGCCATGATTAAGGGCATTATTACGAGGATAAGGATATAAATACCGTCATTTTTTTCGGTGCCTGCATTATAATCTGAAATATCCAAATTGCCTGCATACTTTTCATATTCATCAAGCATGTTCATATAGTCGTCCATATAAGGATTATAATAGTCTGCGCCGTATCCGGAAGAAGCTGATGCCGATGGTGTGTAAAAGCTCGCAATAAAAGGCGCGGTAGGTTCAAATGGAATCCACCCCAATCCTTCAAAATATACTTCAGTCCAAGCATGTGCCTGATTGTTTGTTACATGGTAAACATTTTCATCAATGGTTTCAGACGGCATCATATATCCTTCAACATATCTTGCCGGTATGCCAAGAGTTCTTAGCATAACAGCCATTGCAGTAGCATAATATGTGCAGTATCCTTCTCTTTGAGTGAAAAGGAAGTAATCCACAAAGTCCCTGTTTGAAGGTGTTTTTTCAGGTTCAAGAGTGTACTCATATGAGCTTGACAGAAAAGCTTCCACAGCCTTGACCTTGTCAAAAACCGTAGTATGGTTTTTTGTTATATCCAGGGACAAATCACCTATCCGTTGGGGAAGGCCTTCAGGAAGCTTTACATAATGTGCATGTATATTATTGGAGTGTTCGCTCAAAGCAGTCAATATTGCCGCTGCTTTTTCAATGTTTGATTTTTCCTTTGAATCTGCCCCCTGGTGAAGAGAGGCTTCGTATTTCTCTGCATGGTATTCAAACACCCCTTTTCTGCTGAGCCGTGCAATATCACGGAATCCGGGACTGTCATAATTGATATCAAGACTTTTCACAGAATAGTTAAATCCCCTGCCCAGAAAATTTCTTGAAGCCACTGTGTTTCCGTGATAAATTTCATAATTAATATTTTCACCGGCTTCATAGCCTAATGTGATTGCAGGCATGAACAGGGATTTGGTTTTAAGATTTTCAAATATAATATTCAAATTCTTTTCCTCTGCAATACTTTTGAAAAAACTGCTGTCATATAGAGAGTTGTTTTCCATTAAAAGTATACTTGGTCCGATTAGGAATTCAAAGATGCCGGATGTATTATAATCGGATCCCATTAAAAGGTTTATATAATTTATGACCGGGTCTTCTTCTTTTAATACGTTTGCCCCGCTCCATTTTACACCGTCATAATAATCATAGCTGGCTCCTTTCAGGTAATATTTGCTTTCGGATTCAACCGTCAGAACATGGGTATCGTCAAGCCTTACTTTACCGCCAAGTGTGCCCCTTCTGCTTCCAAAACCCGTAGCATTAAGTGAATAGAACTCAAAAGAAGTTTTATTGTAACCAATATTATTTATGAAGTTATAAATTTTATTAATGTTATTATCCATCCAATTCCATTTTATGGGCTCGCTGCCATATGGTATTGATATTGTTATTAATAATGCTATTACTGCCATTGGTAAGGACCAGATAATAAAAGAAAATGCATCGGTATACTCATGGTTTTCTTTACTCATTTTCTTAAAGTAAATATGCCTTGCATAATAGATAAGCAGGCACACTATAAATACATAAAAAGCTTTCATGTTAACAATATAGTCATAACTCCATTGCAATATATAAAACAGCATTCCCCCGCCTGTAATGAAAAGGAAGTTTTTCTTTTTGACGGTAAAATAATATATGTAGAGAACTATTCCAAAAGCAATCAGCATTGAAAACAGCGTACCGTATTTTTCAGAATAAGGCGCAGCACCATATAAGTAATCGGTGATCCAGTAGTAGAAGTTATTAATTTCCAAAAACAAGGCTTTTGAGTTCCCCGTTAATGTAAAGATAATAAGGGTAAGTATGCTTCCTGCCACAGTAACAAAAAGTGATGACAACAAAGCTGTTTTGCTTGCACAAATAATAGCTGCTGCGGCCAGTGTAACCAAAATGAATGCCAGTGTTTTTAAAAAGCCGTATTGGAATTGAAGGGTAAAGAATACACTGAATATTATACAGGCAGAGGTTATTGCTGCCAGTGATACCGATGAAATAAACTCTCTGGTTTTTTTTGCTGCCAATTTTATCACCCTTCCAAAACAGGTACTATATCATCTTCAAAATTTATCCTGTAGATATTGACCTTCATATCGGCAAGATAATCATATATATCCATTATTTCCTTCTCGTCGGTAAGTCCCGGGTTAATATGAATTAAGCTTGAATCATAGCCTGATACGGTATACTTGTATATTTTTTCAACCAGATCATAGTTTAAGTTTGATGTGAAAACCAAAAGGTTATCATATTTGTATGCCTGTGTAAGTGCCACATCCATTAAATCCGGCAGATTGACACTTTGGTTGAATTCTATTTTAGAAAATGTATTATACAATTCCTTAAAGCTGTGTGGATTACTCGCATTAGTGTTCACTATTTTATTGCTGTAATAAATAAGCTGGACAGGTATCCACCGGGTCAGGCAATAATGTAAAACGCTTATAATAGATTCTACAAGCTTGTCTTCAAGAATAGTATTAAGTTCCTTATGATATTTTCCCGACTCCATATCAACAAAGATTACGGCACTTGTTTCCGTAGTATTTTGAAAATCTTTAACCATTAACTGGCCGGTTTTTGCAGTCAATTTCCAGTGAATTCTCTTAAAGGTATCTCCATAGGCGTACTCACGTATATTAGAAATTGTTGACATATCCTGCTGCCGGTTATCCAGTGAAGAATTGGATTCCGACAAAATATTGCTGCTAAGATAAAACTTGTTAAGCCGTATTATTTTTGGATATACTACCACATTTTTAACTGAATCAACCCTGAATTTTAAATTGAATAAACCGAGTAAATCCATTACTTCTATAGAGTTGAGACCAATATCGTATTCACCCCGGTAGTTACATTCAAGGTCAAATGTATAGGTTTTTTTAGAATGTGGTGAAAGGGAAAAATACTTGCTTTGAATTTGTTTTGAAAAAATTATGCTTTCTCCGCTGAATATGGCCTTTATATACGGAAAAGGTATGAAGCTTTCATTTGCAAAGGAAACATGGAATTTGACCCTGTCACCTTTTGTTATGTATTTCTTGCCGGTATGCTGATAAAATTTAAATAGAAAAAGTGCAAGCACGGCATGAAAAAAGGAAACGGCGAAAAAGCTGATAACAATATAAAATACCATATATGGCATTTGACCGCCATAAAAGTATGGGAATACCAAGGATAAAAATAATATTATTCCAAACAGAATCCTATTCCTTCTCATCATTGCTCACCACTGGAACTGTTGTTTCAGACAATATTGTATTGACTATATCGTTATTTGTTATTTTTTTAAGCTTTGTTTCCTGCTTGAGCATTAACCTGTGGGTCAGTACAGGCACGGCGAGCTTTTTTACATCGTCGGGAATTACAAAATCCCTGTTGTTATAAAAAGCCCATGCCTGGGATGCCCTAAGCAGGGAAAGGGAACCCCTCGGACTTGCACCCAGGGAAATATCTTCATGGTTTCTGGTACTGCTCACTATGTCAACTATATATTTCATTATTTTGTCATCCACATGGATGTTTTTTATACTGTTTTGCAGCTTTAATATATCAGACGTATCAATTACAGGTTCAAGCTGTGCCAAAGGGTCTTCTTTCCTGTAAGTGGAAAGTATATTTGCTTCTTCTCCCTGGCTGGGATAGCCTATTGTAATTTTCATTAAAAACCTGTCTATTTGCGCCTCAGGCAGTGGATATGTACCGGTATATTCAATAGGGTTTTGTGTAGCTAAAACCATAAAGGGACTGGGAACCTTGTATGTTACGCCGTCAACCGTAACCTGGTTCTCCTCCATAACCTCAAGAAGGCTCGCCTGGGTTTTGGGAGAAGTCCTGTTAATCTCATCCGCTAAAACCATTTGACTCATAATAGCACCCGGCCTGTACTCAAAATCGCATATTTTCTGGTTAAACATTGAAAACCCGGTTATATCTGAAGGCAGTACGTCAGGAGTGAACTGGATCCGTTTGAAAGAGCAGTTTATTGACTTTGCCAGAGCCGAAACAAGGCTGGTTTTACCAACACCAGGTACATCTTCAATTAAAACATGCCCTTTACATAAAAGGGAAATCAGGACAAGCTCAATTTCATTCTTTTTGCCAATAATTACCTTCTCTACATTTGATACTACTTTATAGAGCTGTTTATATTTATCCATAATATCCACACCCTCATAAAATTTTCCGAAATGATATTAACATATACTTATTTTAAAATAACAATAAGACTTATTAAATATGAATATTGTATAAAATATCATATGAATAATTATGTAAATTTTAGCCTCCTCTTCTGAAAACTAATTGTATCAGATATCAAGATTTTTAATTATTTGCTTTAGCGATTGTGCTGATTTTTTTACATCTTCAAGTTCAGAATCACTGAGGGGAACCTCAAGCACTTTACTTATACCCTCTTTGTTTACAACTGTCGGCAGGCTTATACAAACGTCATTAATTCCATATTGTCCTTCAATATGGCTTGAAATTGTAAGTATTGAATTCTCGTCGCGGACAACGGTTTCGACAATCCGTTTAACTGCAAGTGCTACAGCATAATATGTGGCACCCTTCCTGTCAATTATGTTATATGCCGCATTGCGAACCTTATTGTATATTTCTGTTCTGGAAATAGTTTCCTTACAGCCCCCGCAATAATTTTTGCAGTAATCATCCATAGGAATTCCTGCTATATTTGCCAGGCTCCATATAGCGACTTCGGTGTCCCCGTGCTCTCCGAGGATATATGCGTGAATATTCCTGGAATCCAATCCCACATGCTCTCCAAGGAGATATTTGAATCTTGCAGTGTCCAGGACGGTACCTGAACCAATTACCCTGTTTTTTGGAAAATTTGATACCTTCCAGGTAACATAAGTCAGTATGTCAACAGGATTTGTAACAACCAGCAATATACAATGATTATTATAGGATATGACTTTTGATATGATGTCTTTGAAAATCACTGTATTTTTATGTGCCAGATCAATCCTGGTTTCTCCCGGCTTCTGATTTGCACCGGCTGCAATAATGACTATATCGCTGTCGCTGCAATCTTCATATGTACCCGAGTATATGCGCACAGGCCTTACAAAAGGCATACCGTGGTTTAAATCCATCACTTCGCCTTCGGCTTTCGACATGTTTAAATCAATTAATACTATTTCAGATACAAGTCCGCTCACCATGAGCGTGTATGCTGTTGTAGAACCTACAAAACCGGTTCCTACGACAGCAATCTTTTTTACGGGTTTATTAATCATGCCATGTCCTCCTATATCCTTTTATTATATCTCAATTTTATAATATTGAAACAAAAAATTTAAACCAGGATGTTGCCTGATGATTTGTTTTATTGATATAATTAGCTAATAATGAAGCAAAAAAGTGAAAAGTTTTATATATGGCGCTTAAAAACAACAGCTTAAATATGGAGTTGATTATATGAATGCAGAAATTCTGTCCGTAGGAACCGAGCTTTTAATGGGACAAATAGCCAATACAAATGCCCAGTTTATATCGCAAAAACTTCAGGAAATAGGAATTGGTGTATATTATCACAGTGTTGTAGGTGATAATGAAGGAAGGCTTAAAAAGTCTATAAAATCATCATTGGAAAGATCGGATATCATCATAATGACTGGCGGACTGGGTCCTACAAAGGATGACATAACAAAAGAAACCGCTGCATCGGTACTCAAAAGGAAGCTGATAATTGATGAAGAAACCCTGGAGAAGATTAAGGAATTTTTTCACGGCTTGAATAAAAAGATGTCGAAAAATAATATCAAACAGGCCTATATGCCTGAAGGAAGCTTTATTGTAAGAAACAAAAACGGAACCGCACCCGGTTTTATTATTGAACAGGACGGAAAAACCTTGATACTGCTGCCAGGTCCCCCAGGGGAGCTTTACCCCATGTTTATGGATAAGGTTTATCCTTATCTGGAAAAGAAAACAGCACAAAAACTGGTTTCCAAGTATGTCCGCATATTTGGTATCGGAGAATCGTCCATGGAAGAGCTGATAATGGATTTAATAGACAAACAGAGCAATCCTACCATAGCGCCTTATGCAAAAGAGGGTGAAGTAA
>JANQLN010000083.1 GCA_028280575.1 Clostridia bacterium | reverse complement strand
TATTGCAGTTTTGATAATGGAAATGAAAGCGAAGGATATAGAAACAGCACTTCGAAACTTCAATGAGCGTGTCGGGCTGGTGGAGGTATCCTTCCTTTGCAATGCACTCATTGGGCTATATCGTGGAGAACATCAGCGAGAAGCTCTCATGTATCTCGCAAAGGACATGGATATAAAAGCAAAGGAAGCTTTAAGGAAAAAACTAAACAGACTGCCAAGAAAAATAAAGATTGCTTCAATACCACTTGTTGCAGTAACACTTGGAAGTCTTTTATATGTCATAGGCTCCCATCTGATTAAATCAGCCGGGGGTCTTTTTTAATGTGAAAACGGGGCAACCCTTTTCAAATAAAATATTTTTTTGGAGGTTAAAGCATGAGAAACATGGCAAGAACACTCAAATCTAAAAATTCAGGGAGGTCGAACAACGTGAGAAAAAACAAAATGGAAAATGTATTTACGAAAGCAAAAGGGCTTTTGTGTAACCAGTCCGGCGACCAGATGACAGGTTGGCTTATCGTTGTACTTGTTGTAGTAGTGGTTGGCGCAGTATTTATGACGCTGTACCAGGATTCCATAACGACTATTTGGAACAGCATAGTCTCTAAAATTACTGGACTATTGACCTAGAATAGACGGCGACTGAGTAACACTGCCGAAATAGGGGTGTACAGGTATGAAGAACCGTAACCTTTGGGGGAGATACTCTCCCCCTTCCTTTCTAAAGGAAGTACTGTCGAATCAAGGTAGTGCCTACTTTGAACTGATCATCAAGACAATTATAGTGATTACATTAATGGCAACGGTGATGTCATTCTTAAGTATCTTCACCACTTATCTAAGTTTAAACCATATATGTCGCCGAGTGGTCCGAGTTATTGAGCTGGAAGGACAGGTGTCGGATAGCGTATATGATGTTTTTTACAGGCTCAAGCAGCAGACCAACTTGTCACCGACCATGAGCGTTGAAGAAGTCAATTACTGTGATGAACAAAACCAAAGAATTCAGCTAAGGGAAACCTTTACAGTGAAGATGAAATACAATCATGCTTTTACTGTTTTCCGTCCTTCCTCCTCTCCACCTGTACAAATTAATATTCCCATGGAAGTAAGCATTACGGGAATGTCAGAAAAGTATTGGAAGCTTTTAGAATAAATTTTTTTAAAAAGTGGAGTGCAGAAAGGAAGCGAATATATGGGACTACTAATTTTAAAAAGTAAAAAAGGCGATGGACTGGTGTATATTTTCATACTTATTTTTTTTATTATTACTCTTGCAGCCATCGTCATTGAATATTTCAGGATGGACAGCCTTTACCAGCAAGTAGATTATGTACTCCGGCGAGGTGTCAATTCCTCGGTGGAATATGCAATGCTGGACGAATACCGCAAAGACGGTGTTGCACGTATGGACAGTGCCCTTGCGGAAGAAAGGCTATATCAATATTTTTATGAAAATATGAAGCTGGATGGGGACTTGAACAAATACTCCGGTGAGCAGTGGATATATACCTTAGAAATACAGAGTATTATCGCCACTGACCACCCTCCCAGGTTTGTTCTGAAAGGACAACTTAAAACCCGTAGTGTTTTCAGTTTTCTAAAGGGTGAGATACGGCTGCCTTTTACCCTTTCCAGCAGCAACACCAGAATTGAATAAGGAGGTTTGCCATGAAGCAAAAAGTAAAGTTTATTATTCCCTTTGTGCTTTTATGTTTATTAATGTTGCCGTTAAATTCTTTTTCTATGCCCGACAGCGATATAAGACTGGAAGTACATTCACCTGTAAACAGCTTGAACAGCGAAAATGGTGTGGTTGCTGTTGAGCACTTTCCGGCTGAAATTACAATTAGTGCAACAGCAGGAGCAGGGAATATAACAGAAGTAGAATTGAGCTCTAACGGTCAGACACATGAGATTCCATCTGATTATATTCTGACAATTCCGGATAAGAAAGCTTGCGGGGTGTATACCTTAACGGCAAAGACAGATGGGGGTGCAGTCCTCAGCATAAGTATGAATGTTGTGTTTCAGGTAAAGGCAACTTACAATATCCGTTACCGGACAGTAGGAATGAATTTGAAAGAAGTGTATGACGGAGATATAAAGGTAAAGACATTCTCTTCACCACAACTTATTGACTTGGTAGAGGCCAACACCATCGCTGAATATGAGCAGAAACGTATTGTCAAAATGATTGGCAGAAACGATGGCAGGACTTACACTTTGAAGGGGTGTCTGGTGGTCGAGGTTTACAACTATACCACCGGGCAGGTCATCAATAGTTATGATACAAATGAAAACTTTAAAAGCCTCACGACAAGATTTGGCTGGACTCCTAAGAGCATTACTGCATTTGAGACAATGAGAAAGGCTGCAATCACTGTTGTGGCAGAATACTCAGATGATCCCACTGATCCCGATGACCCTAATGCCCCCGATCCGACTGATCCCGATGACTCAGATGATCCGACTGATCCCGATGACTCATCGGATGACCCAACGGATACTCCTAAAAATCCGGATGATCCTGAAAATCCTGATAATCCAGATTCCAACAATCCGGTAGTACCGATGGATAACCTGTGTGATGTGGGGGTAACCCTTTCATGTCCCCAAAAAATTTATGCGCAGGAGGATTATAGCTTTATCATAAATGCTACGAATAATACCGATATAAAACTCTCAGGGGTGAATTTAATTGCCTTCATTAACGGTAAAACAGTTTCAATACCATCTAAGGTTGATATTGAAGCCAATGAAACCAAAGCTTTCCATGTTAAAGGCAGAGCAGGCGAAAAAGATACTATAATCCAGCTATCGGCAAAGGTATCTCCACCTGTACAGTACAAGGATACCAATACAGGCAATAATAGAGCTGAGGCAAAGATAGGAGTGGCAGAGCGTCCATATGATTTAGACATACAAAGAATAACACCTGATACCTATAAGGAAAATCAAACAGTCATCAGCACAGTCAAGGTGTCCAACAAAGGAAGCCTGGATTTTACCCCGGGACAGAAAGTCGCAGTTCTGTTTGAAATCCCGGAGCTCTCGGTGAAGAAGAATATAAACACTGTGGTGATGGAAAGGGATACATATAACATTGTATCGATCAAATGGGATACACCCAATGTTACAGCTAATAAAAACATTACCCTGATTGCGGTAATCAATCCAGATCATGTTCTGGACAATGAAGATTCTATTGCCAACAACACTTATACTCAAGGGGCTGTTATCAAGAATGTTACATATGATGACCCTGAACAAAATAAAACGATTCCTGTTCCACCTGAAAGAAGTGGACAAACAAGGGTTACCTGGAGGGAACAGCGTTTTGAAAACGATCAGTTTGTATGGCGAAAATTCTATGCTGAACTGAAAGTAAATGCAACGCTGGACTATGATACCAAAAAGAAGGGCCATATTAAATCGGGATACGGGTTTACTATCAATGTCAGTACAACAGTAAATACCAACTACGACAAGCCGGAGCTGATAACTGTGCCACAAACTGCAGAAGTCTACCTGCCGGAACACATCTATGAGACTGCCATTCCACTTGAGAGGGACGGCAATCGGTTTGTTTTTAAAGAAAATACTTCCTCGCCATTTGAATACAGAAAGCATTATGTGCCGATATGGTTCCCGGATAACAGGGACTATATTATTCAATTATTAGTGACTGATGCGCATACACCGGGAGGTATTCTGTCCAGGTGGATCACTGGAGGGGATTTATTAATAAAAGTGAATGACAGCATGTATTCAGATGATGTTACCACGGGGACGGGGAACCCTTGATGTTGCTACTGATTTGTACTATCCCGTTAATATGTGCTGCTATTACAGACTGGAGAAAGCGTATTATTCCCGATTGGACATGGATTGTTATTTTTATCATGGGAATAGTTACTGCCGTAATCAATGAATATACTGATGAAGTTATCTTCAATGTTTCCCTGACGGATAAAATTGCAGGATTCTTAATTCCGACAGTCACCCTTTTTGTTATAGCTCTTAAGTTTGGCGGTAACGGTATAGGTGGTGGAGACATTAAGCTGACAGCAGCTATGGGGTTTTGCTTCGGACTTTATGGGCTGGTATTTATACTCTTTTTTGCTGTCATTCCCGCCTGTGTTTATGCAGGAGTAAAAAAGCAAAGGAATATACCATTGGGTACATTTTTATGTATAGGCTTCCTTGCCTATGTATCCCTTGTATTTTTTCTTAGAAAAATTTTATGATGATCATATAAGGAGGACTACCATGATACATTTTTATGATGAAGACCATAGAGAGAAGCTCTTACAATACATGCAAAAAGAAAACCGGATTAGTTCTGATGGCCGGCTAGATATCTATTATTTGCCGGCTTTATATATTCTTCATTCAAGAGTTGCTGCCTGAACAGGAAGTGCGGCATATATTGAAGCTGTAAATTAACTTCAATTACATTGGAAAGCCTTCAGTGTTCCTGAAATAACAGGCAAATATGAAAATAAAATAATCTATAGACAGGAGGAAACGTATTGAGTGAAATAAAAATGTCTATTTTTAGAGATGACCAGGATTATAATCCTACATATTTTGGTGCGCAGCTCTCTTTGCCTGCCACCATCACAGAAATTCAGGACGCTTTTGAAAAGGCAAGAATTTCCCATGAATATCATGGCTTTTCAGTAAAGGATTATGATTGTAAGCAGAATTATCTTAGTGAATTACTGCCCCAAAAGGTTTCCATATTCATGCTTAATCACTTTGCAAAAAGACTATCCAAGATGGATGAGCATGAAAAAGCAGCCTTCGAGGGCGTAGTCAAAGTGGAGAAAGAACCTGAACTTGCAAGGCTTATAAACCTTACATATAATCTGTCTGAGTGTAATGTAGCATTCGGAGTACCGGAGTTGGAGGAAGTTCCGGAAAAAGTGCTGGAATACATTGATTATGAAAAGGTTGGACGCATCTTCGGAGAAGCAGAAAAAGGCATATTCACAAAAAGCGGTTATGTAGTACAATCAGAAAAAGATATAGAAATTGTCTATGATGGTACAAACATTCCTGAACTGGATGACGATCAAGGGTGCGTTTTTAAACTGTGCCTTAAAAAAGGTTGTTTTGAACCGGAGAAAGAAAAGGGTGTCTGGTTAATACTCCCCGCAACAGAGTCTAAAATTGAATCGGCCCTTTTGGAATTGGACGCAAATTCCTTAGATGACTGCATTTTTACTTTTTGCAAAAGCAGTATACCTCCCCTTGATGATACTTTTTCAGCAACTGAAGACATTGAAAAACTAAATACCTTAAGCAACGCCATTACAAAAATAATTAACAACAATATGGTTGTCAATTATAAAGCTGCTCTACAATTTGAGGACTGTTCTGATTTGAATTTTGCCATTGACATTGCACAGAATCTTAACTGCTATGATTTTTATCCTTCTTTGTGCTCCCCAGACGACTATGGACGGCAAGCACTGCTTGAAAGCTCCGAACTCTCACATGATGACATGGCCTTTAAGTTTATCAACTTTAGAAGATATGGGGAAGAAAAAATGATAGCAGATGGTGTACTTTCCACTGACTATGGATTAATCAAGCTCAATGAAAACGAGTTTGTTTTTGAATTTAGCAAACCGCAGGGACAGCAGATGGGAGGTATATAGGATGTGGATTGAACTAATGGCATTAGCTGACGAAAATCCTATGCATGAAATTTCAATGAAACTTTGTCTTCCGGCAACCCAAAAAGATACCATGGAGGTCATGAAAACGATAAATCCATGCAATAAGCAAGACTTCGGTTGCATTATTAGTAAATGCGATATGGATATGAATGAGCTGGAGGAATACATAACTTGCAGGGATTACAATATGCATGAAATCGCTGAAATTAATTTTCTTTCTGAAAGACTCACCTATCTCACCGGGCAGCAGCAGAAAACCATGGCTCATATTCTCGAAAACGGAACAGAGTCGGATATAAGAAGCCTGATTAATTTAACATATCATTTGGACCACCCCACATTCCAACACATAACTAACGATGAACAGCTTGGTTTTTATTACATTACCACTGGAAAGATAGAAATACCGGACAATCTAATTGAATTCCTTGACCTTAAAAAGTTGGGACTCCATAAGAGAAAACAGGATAATGGTCTATACATTGATGATGCATATGTGGTCATAGAAGAATACAATCTTACAGAACCATACGATGGACAAACATTTCCTGATGTGATGAAGGGAGTTGATGTGCCAATGAAGGTTAAACTAAAAGCCAACGATTCTGACGACCATTGTGTATGGCAGCGACTGCCTATTACTGAAAGAGAAAAAAGAATGACGTGTGAGAAATTGGGTGTGGAGGATTTAGTGGATGCACAAATAGTAGATGTATATAGTCTTATACAAGGATTTGATATGGAAGTTTTAAAAGATGCATGCTTAGTTGAATTAGATACCCTTGCCGGAACTATTCGAAGTATTGATAAAAAGGATTGGCTTATATTAGAGGCTGTAATACAATATGAAACTCGGGACTTGAATCCCATCCATGTAAGTGATTACTATAGCTGCGGATTAAATATAGAATGTTATGACCATTTTGCAGGTGTGATGACTCCTGTCCAATATGGACGAAGGCATTTGGAAGAGATTAGTGTAAAAATTCCTGATTCGATGCAACAGTTTATAGACTACAAGGCCATAGGTGCACAAAAAATCTTTGCTGAAAACGGTAAATTTACCGATTACGGATACGTTTGCCGAAATGAAAATGAATATATCGATATTTGTGAAAGTGAAGAAACCATGCAACAAAAGCTATAGGCATATTCAAACAGATAAAAAACCTACTCAAAAGACGTTACCGATAAGGCAGCGTCTTTTTTTGTGCCTTATACAAGGAGTTGAAAAAGATGAACATGCATAAAAATACGCCAGATAAAAAAACAAAAGGTTACAGAAAAATTAGTGTACCTGTGCCAAAGGATATTCAAAAGTGCAAAGGCTGTCCCTATGCAGGTGTAGGATTTATATGCTGGAGCAGGGATGGAAGCTGTATGAAAACTGCTGTAGAGAAAATCAACAGGACAAGGAGGTGAGCAATTACATTGAACAGTATTATCAGTTGGGTGGGCGGCAAAAAGGCATTTAGGGAATTGATATATGAACGACTTCCCAAAGAATATGGTCGGTACATCGAGGTTTTTGGCGGGGGCGGGTGGGTTCTTTTTGGAAAAAGTCCTGACAGCAGGTGTATGGAAGTCTACAATGATTTTAACTCCAACCTTGCTAACCTGTTCTTTTGTGTAAAGCATCGCCCTGTTGCTTTCCTTTTAGAACTTGGATTCCTGCCATTGAATTCGAGGGATGAATTCATAGTCCTTCGGAAATTTCTGGACAAGGAGGAATTCATAGGGGACTATTTGAATGAGGAACTCGATCTCGCACAACGTAATCTTGAAGAACCAAAATTTGAAGAAGTCAAAACCATTCTGCTGGAAAACGCAAAATTTGCGGATATAAAACGGGCAGTGGCCTTTTTTAAACTTATACGATACAGCTATGGCAGCGGTTGTACTTCCTTCGGGTGTCAGCCCTTTGATGTGCGTAAGACCTTTCATCTAATATGGGAAGCATACAGGAGGCTTGCAAATACATTAATCGAAAATAAAGATTTCGAGGCGTTGATCCGTCAATACGACAGACCTAACGCCTTTTTTTATTGCGACCCTCCCTACTACAAGACTGAAGAATATTATGAGGTGGAGTTCTGCAAGGAAGACCATATACGCCTTAGAGATATTCTGGCACAGATAGATGGGAAATTTCTTGTATCGTACAACGATTGCAATTACATCAGGGAGCTGTATGAGAACGAGAAATTTAATATCGAATCTGTAACACGTTTGAACAATCTGGCACAGCGATATGCCGGAGGATGTGAATTTCCGGAAGTGCTAATTGCCAACTACGATACGAAGGAGCGTATGCGAGATATGCCTGTGCAGTTAGGTATCTTTGATATGTTAAATGATTTTTATAGCACAGAGTAACAAAAAAATTGAAAGCTGAAATACCCCACGATGTGGAGCTAAGGAGGAATTGAACAATGAAAATAATTGAAACTGAAGCTATGGTAGGCCAAGAAGGAAAACTCATAATTCCTGATTGTGTTATTAACAGGGTAGGGCTTGAACAAGGTGATAAATTAAAGCTTGTTTTTATCAGTAACTCTCTGGACGATAATATGTTTGAATGCTGTATTGTAGCCGACGGCACTGCGGGTGCTGATGAACCCGATATCTCAATATCCAATGAGCTGCTGGAAGCAGCAAATATCCCTTTAAACAGTGATATAGGAATTACATGTACTGACGGTGCTATTATCATAACGGCATCAGACCTGTTGACCATGATTCCGTGTGAACTCTGTCAACTATTTGATGAACTTGGAATCAGTCCTGAAGCTGTTCCCAGTGTAACAAAAAACGAAACAGGAGGTACATCTGATGGAAAGTAAAATTGTTTATAAGGTAATGGATGACAAAGGCCGGGTGCTGATTCCCAAGGAAATGCGAAGTATTGCTGAAATTGATCGTGGTGACATTGTGAAATTGGGAATGGTAAAAGGCAAGGTAACTGTCCAAAAGGTCAACTTGATTGAAGTAGGCGACAAGTCTCCACAGGCAGTGGAAGCATATGTCTTCTCTGCTGTTAAGACCATGGAAAAACAAACTTTACTTTCCCTTGCAGCAAAACTGATTGAACTTATAGACCAGAACAAGGAGGCATAGATATGGAAAAAAACCTTTTTACCCATGAGGATTGCATAGAAACAGGGTACGCTATGTCAATTGATGGGAAAGTGATTGTTATATCCTTATCAACACTTCCGGCGCAGTATCACAATAAAGAAAATCAACTCTATTACTGCGATGGAGGTAATGGCAGCAGACCAAATCCCATCGGTCGCTCTGTTTTTATAACATCATTGCATGATGGGGTAAAGACACGTTGTCTCAGGAGTGATGTGTTAGGAGTGTTAAAACCGGAGCTGCTGCCGGATTGGGCAAAGGAAACAATGAAAGAACTAGAGTCAGACAATTCCCATCAAATGAATCTATAAAGGAGATGGAATGATGGATAGAAAACTGTTCACAATCGAAGACTGCAACAAAGACAGCCACTATAATGAGGTCTATGAGGGCAAAATTATCGTCATGCGTCCAGAAGCTCTAAAGAAGCAGTATCGCAATATACATTATCAATTGTGGCTTGGTAATTCTGGCTTTGGCTGCGATCCATCCCTTACTGGCCGGGCGGTATTTGCTACCTGTCTCCTTGATGAAGAGTATTCAGAATGGCGGCGCGAAAACTTTCTCGGCACTATTAAGCCGGAAGTTTTACCGGATTGGGCAAGATTAAAGCTATCACAAATAAAGCCTCCCTCTGATGTTAAGAAAGAGCAAATGCCGCAATACAAAGGCTATAGCTTTCTGAAAAATGGCAGATATATTGCAGGTATAGATCTGTATAATAAAATGGAAGTTATGGCATATGTGGAACTGCAAAAACCTTACCAGCACAGGATTGTAATCTGTGACAGGGATGATGCAAATGTCCTGGAGATTATGAAAGGTAAAATCATACATCCTTGCAGTGATGACATAAAAGCTTACCTGTCAAAAGAAGAACAATCTGTTAATGCTATGAAGATGGATATGTAAATCAAAATCAGCCAGTGAAAAATGTGAATATATGTGTTTGAGAATATACAGGGTATTTGAATGAATTATAGGATTATATTTCGTTAGAAAAACCAGAATTGGGGCATCCCAATATAAATAGGTTAAGCCCCTCCTCGAAAGTAGGGTAAGGTCAGTTTTACCATCTTTGTAAAATATGCAATTTCTTTTTCACTACATTGTTTTATGAGGGTGTAAAGCTCGTCCACTCTCTCGGCTGATGTTTGCTGACCATGTCCTTTTATCAGATAATCAAGAGAAACGTGGAGAGTTTCGGATATCCTGATTAAGGATTCCAGACCCATTTTTTTCTCACCACGCTCGATTTGTCCAACAAAAGTGGTAGATAGATCAATAAGCTCAGCAAATTGTTCACGCGATAAATTATATTTTTGTCGTTCCTTGTTGATTCTTTGGCCAATCTTTTTGTAATCCAAGCCGAAATCCCTCCTCTACTAATACTTTAAATGAAATAAGGGAATTGTAAAAGATGATATTAGGGGCAAATTTATGTTTACAAATAGGGGCGATATGGTGTAGAATAATGTTCAAATGAGTAAAATCGGCAAGAAAAATATAACCCATTATTAAAAAGAATACCTATTAAAAGAGAAAGAAGTGATGCCCCAAACTTAAAACCTATTATCATGTGTCAATTCAGACCGTAAGGGGGAATATGCTATGAGCAAAAAAGAACACATCAATAAGCTGCAGGATAAATTAAATAAAGTAGTAAACCGTGAAAATCTGTTGAATGAAGAAATTATGGAATTAAGCCAGGAACTGGATTCAGAAATTACAGACTTCTATAAGCAAGAAAAAGAGGAAATCAAGAAAGACACATGTCAGTTCAAACTTAGCCAATAGGAATAAAAAAACGGCACTTTATAAGCCGTTTCTTAAAAATCACTTTTTTTTCTTCCACTTGAACATGAAATCGAAAAGCTCCAGCGCAGCCTTTTGATCTTCAAGACTTAATAGATTGAGTTTGTTTATAATCTTGTGTAGAACGGAATTTTTATCTTCATCGGTGCCGGTGACAGGTTGGATGTCTTTAAATAACTCCACGTATTTTAACTCCAGGGCACTCGCAACTTTCTCCAGGCTGTCCAGTGTCGCCGATTTGTCACCTCTTTCCACTTTACCCACATAGGTTGGATGCATATCTGCTTTTTCAGCAAGCCGTTCCTGTGTCCAACCCTTTTGTTTTCGTTCATTTTTAATTCGTTCTCCAATAATATGCCGCAGTCTGATTTCTCTGTCCTTCATAATCTGTCCCCCCATACAGTCAAATTATATGGAAAACTAGAACATTTCAATATCATAAAGGGAAACTAATAAAAAATATACCCTATAGGGAAAAGTTTTTCTTGATTTTTAGCTATATTATTTTTAAAATGGTAGTAGAAAAAAGTTAAATTTTCCATAAAAATGAGGAAAGCTGTAGGAAAATACTTAATTTTGAAGTTATGGGCAAAGGGCATTGGGACTTTTGAGCATCAGGCGTAGGCATGAATGTATAAACAAAGTGAGAGGGGTGAGGGAATGTCGTTTATGGAAATGACACCAACAGAGCGAATGATTGTACTCGTAATAATAGCAGTGATACTTCTTTTATTTTTTGTTGTCGATAGGGTCAACAAATGGAAGAATAAGAAAAACAAAAAATAAAAAGATTTTATAACCCTCAAGACACTTACATAGAGAAGTAATTTTACTTTTAAGAAAATGAGTAAAAATTGCTTCTCTTTTTTCTGCAAAGAAAGGAGGAAATGATATGTCCAAAATTTTTATTAAAAATGACCGCATTCTCTTCTATGGCAATATGGCAGGTTACATAGATAATGGAAAGGCTACAGTCGACCCGATGTTCCACTGTGAAGAAATGAATAACTTTATAAGGAAAAATAAGCTGGATGTGGAATGGGTAAACGGGGTGTTCGATCGACTTGCAAACGGTAAACAAAGCTTTGGTGAACAGCTAAACCTGAAGTCATGTCGTATTTATCAGCTCAAGCTGGAAGTGAATCCAATGATAAAATTTATCGGGTATGATGAACTCAAAGAAAGATACGGAGAGCCAGACCCGAACGATTATAAGGTAGTATATGATGGTGAGATTGAAACTAATAATTTGGATGCTATTTTTGAAAAATTCAACTTACATCATCCGCCCAATTATAAAGGGCATTCCCTGTCCATGTCAGATGTAATTGAGCTGTATGACAAGAACGGCAGCGAATATCACTATGTCGACCAATTTGGCTTTAAAGAAATAGACTTTAAAGAAGCTCAACAGGAGCAGCAAATGAACTTGTAATCCATTCAACAGCAAAAGCTGTTTTTTTTATATCTAAATAAATAATAGGAGGAAATGGATCATGAAGAAAAATGAAAGCACGAAAACTGCAATAGCAAATGGGAACGCAGCTCCACAACCCCTGCCCATGAAAGTGGACGTTAAAATCGGTTCTATTCGTCCCAGTGGAAGCATATGTGCCATCGCATCGGTCAATCTCAATGAATGCTTTGCTATACGCAATGTAAAAATTGTTGAGGGTAGTAAAGGACTTTTTGTAGCCATGCCCAGTTACAAGGCAGCGAATGGAGAATACAAGGATATTTGCTTTCCGGTAACTGCGAGCTTTAGACAACAACTCAATGATGCCGTAATTAATGCTTATCATCAGGCACTGAATATGAACCAGAGACAGGAAACTGTACAGAACGACCTCCCTCTTGAGCAGAACCCAGGCGTTAAGATGAAATAAGCAAGGCAAGTTACATAAACATAAATTTATGGAGGTAAAACATGATGATAAAATTTGTGATAAAGGTAAAAAAGCATATTACAGAAAAGATTTTATTTGCCGACACAATCCTGAAAAGTCAGTCCGGGGAGGGCTTTGTGGATACTGCAATCAAAATCTTAATTGCCGTAGTCATTGGTGCATTACTCCTTGCAGGGTTGTACGCACTGTTTGGAGATACCATCCTCCCTACACTTACGGATAGAATCGAGGATATGTTCAATTAT
>JANQLN010000076.1 GCA_028280575.1 Clostridia bacterium | reverse complement strand
GAGTTATATTTAAAAGAAGTGGAGAACAAAAATCTCCGTTATTCTTGAAAATGCGTTGACAATACATTATGATAAATGTGAATGATACGCTACACTAGTGGTTTACTCGTTTTTGCAGCTTTTTTATTTTTGTTCCATTTTAAGGTATTCATGGATCTGCCTGTTAATTTCCAATTTATATTCTTCAATCCCTGCATTTACTCTTTCTTGATAAACCTCATCAAATGTTCTTTCTATATCCTCCATAGGCACTAACCCCCATGAGAGCATATTGAGCTTATCTTCTGTTATCTCAAGTAGTTTTTGATGTATGTCTTTAGCCGATACCGGGTTAAAAATAAAATTTTTGAGGGGATAGTCAATTGCATTTTCAGTAAAAAATTCTTGTATTTCTTTATACTTTTCAAATGAACCATTCAATGGGAGTTCAAATTCTGAGTCTCTCCACCCGCCGGCACCGGTTTGATTGACAGGAAATCCTTTTAGCTGTTCCTCAGTGCCTATTAACTTAATTGTATTTCTTTTAGTTAATTCAAAATACTCGCCTTCAATCCCATACATTGTAATCATGTTGATCTCTCTATCATTTTTCAAAAGATCAAGGGCCATTAAAGCCCGTTCAGGGTTTTCTGCCCTGATAGGAACCGCCATGCCGTTTTGATAATCAGGCTTTGATAAAACGGCACTCCCATTTGGATATACGGGATAGACACCTACCTCCCATGCAGGATGCTTTTGGTTTACATATGTTAATATCATATCTATATTAGCTCCGCTTGTAATGGTTAAAGCACTATGACCATTTATAAAATCCTCATCTGTGTCTTTTGCAGCAAAAGGTACATTTGAATTCCAAAATCCCTTTTCAAACCATTCTCTCATTCTTTGATAATATGGTATCCGGTATGCTTTAATTTCTTCATGTGTCAGTAATTGATAGGGTCCCTTTTTCTTACATACAAAAGCTGCCGTAGCCGGTGCTGCTCCTGGAATACTTGCTGTGATCTCAGCTTCTGCCCTATACCCATAAGCCATAATATGATTCCATTTGCCGGAACCGCTATAGGGCGTCATATCAGGTTCATTTTGCTTAACAGCCTCCAGGTAAAGACCTAAATTGTCCATGTTGTTAATTGGTTTTATATTATATTTTTTCATTAAATCCTGCCTGACAATATAGCAGTGAGAATAATAACTTGTAAAATTAGCCGGAATCATATATCTTTTGCCTGTTTCCGGTACGACACCGCTATTCATTTTATCAACAGGCATTCTTTTTTTTGTCAGCGGCATATATTGATCAATCATCTCATCAGTTATTGCAAGAAAAGCACCTTTTCTTGCATGCTCAAAATATTTTGTCCAAACTGCTGCTGTAATAAGATCAACATCATCTCCGCCTGCAAGTATGACAGGGTACTTTTTAACATGTTCCGACCAGCTTAAATATTTAGGTACAATTGTAGTATTTATCTTCCGGTTCAGCATTTTATTGATTTCTTCATATATATAATCTGTATGAGAAGGCCGTTCGCCTATTAAATAAACATTTAATTTAACATAATCAAGATCACTATTTATCTCATATCCCGCACGAACCATATTTAAATGATCTTCCATATTCCTACTATTTTTTTGACCATTACACGAAGTAATTAGGAAACAGGTTGTAACTGCCAAGATACTTTTTAAAAAAAATTTCTTGCTCATCCCCGTACCTCTCCTCTCTCATTAATTATACTATTTTATAAAAAAAAATCAAACATATCCATTCACTTATTTACAAAATTGTAATATAATCATTCTTAAGAAGGGGGGAATTTATGCATTGAAAAAAAAAGTACTCCTTGTAGATGATGAATATATGACCCGCAGAGTTCTTAAAAACAAAATTGATTGGCATTCTTTTGACGCTGTTGTATCGGGAGAGGCAGAAGATGGAGAAGAAGCTTTAAAAATGGCTTTGGAAATACAGCCGGATATAATTATTTCCGATATAAGGATGCCCAGGATGAATGGTATTGAACTGGTACAAAATTTGAAAGAACAGTTGCCTTTGTGTAAATTCATCCTGTTAACCGGATATTCTGACAAGGAATATTTAAAATCTGCCATACGGCTAAAAATAGTGAGTTATGTAGAAAAACCCATCAATATCAAGGAAATAACCTCAGTGCTTTATAAAGCCATAGAGGAAAATGAATATGAAAAGAAAACACTTAAAAAACTCAGAGACAGAGATATAAATGATATTTGTTATAAGCTGACTCTGCCCGGCCGGCTTTCACAAGATTTATTTGATATGCTGAACTCTTTAGAAATGAGTCTTAACAAAGCTCGTTTTTTCTGTTCCTGTATTTTATCTATATCTGATTCTAATAAACTTAAAAAAGAAGTAACCAATACATTGGCAAAGGATATAAACACACTTTTAAGTAAACTGTCTATTCGTGCCATTTGTTCACCTAGAAATGATGAAACAATAATCATTCATTTATTTTTAGAACATGCTTCACTTTTAGAAAAATTTGCAGATGAATTAAACATGGTTTTTTTTGATACAAAAAAAGCAAATGGCAATATCAATTTTATCCATGCAGGAATAGGCACTACCGTTGACAGTTTAGGCCACATGTATAGATCATATAATACAGCCGTGACGGCACTTCAAAAGGTTTTCTACGAAGAAAACCAAACCATTATTTTTTATGAAAATGATACGACTAAGCCTTATGAAATGGATGAATCGATATTCATAAAGCTGACCGAGGCCTTAAAAACAGTTGACAGGATTTGTGCAGAAATTATCATTAAGGGCCTTACAAACAATATTCGAAAGCACAAAAATACACATATTGGTTCTGTAAAGGATATGTTCTACAGGATAATTCTTTCAATAAATGAAGTTGCCAACACTCTGAATATTAATTTACTAAAACCTGATAATAATTTTTCATGGAATAGTATATCTCAAGCATCTAAACTGAGTGAACTGCAAGCAGTTGTTTTGAGTTTTCTTGATAATATGTTTAACGAGCTTGAAAAGCTTTACAGCAAAGATACACTGTCAACTAAAACCATTCATTATATTAAAAAAAATATCTCTGATGCTGATTTAAGTATAAATAAGATTTCAGAAAATTTGTTTATAACGCCAACTTATCTTTGTGCGGTTTTCAAAAAGGAAACAAAGACTACTATCAACCAATTTATCAAGGATTGCCGGATGAAGAAAGCACATGAAATCATTTCAAAAAAATATATCAAAAATACTGAGCTTGCATTCATGGTCGGATATAAAGATGCAAGATATTTTTCAAAAACATTTGAAGATTATTTTGGATTCAAGCCAAAAGCTATTTGGGAAAGAGGCGTCAATGAAAAATAAGAAATTTATCTCCATTAAAACAAAACTTTTGTTTTCATACTTTTTGTTAATAATGATCCCGCTTTTTTTATTTGCATCCCTTTTTTACAGGAGTTTTTCCAATATCGTATTAAAACAAACCTATAAATCTGCCGATCAGGTTTTTTATCAATCAAAGAACATTATTGAAAACAGGTTTCATTCGTTAGAGCGTGCCCATGTTATGATTTCAAATAATTATATCATATATGATGCTCTTTTAGATTCCATAAAAGAAAACAACGTTGAAAAACTGCTGGAACATGACGATGAAATTAGTGAGTTAATGAATTATATTTCCGAGACTTCCCAGTGTGATAACATTTCAATATTTATTGATAATCAAGGGTTTCTTCCAACCAACAGATTATCTTTTTATCCATTATACAGCGAATACTTTAAGCCCTGGTTCAGAACTGTTCATGATGCTACTTTAACAGGATCAAATAAAATTTGGTGTTTCCCTCACAATAAAAAAACAAATGAAAATTTTGTTTCTATTGCAAGAACAATTTACAAGACAACCAGTTTTAAAGATAGGCTTGCTATTATCCGTATGGATGTAAAGCTTGAAAAAATACTTGATATAATGGATAAAGGCAGCCTCACAGAGAATAGTGCGGTAATGCTCATTTACAATAATAAAACTTTTATTCAAAAAACCCTTAAAGGAACAATCATTCCGGAAGCTGATATTATAAATAACATAAATAGTTATCCCGAAGATAAGTGGCATACAATTAATGTAAATCACGAAAAGGTTATTTTTAAGCATAAAAAAATAATCTCTCCAGGCTGGCATTATGTTTCAATAATTCCATACAGGGATATCATGTTGGAAAACATAATTTTACAAAACCAAATGATCATCATAATGGCACTTACTATTGTCTTAATTGTAATTCTTGCCGCTATTTTTACGAAATCCGGTATTAAAAATATTTCAGATCTAAACAATAAAATGAAAGATGTAGCTAAGGGTAATTTTGATGTTTCGTTTGATAATATTAGGTATGATGAAATCGGACAGCTTATGGCAAATTTTGGTTCAATGACTAAAAAGCTCAATAATTTAATTAACGAAAAATATAAGGTTGAATTATCGGCCAAGAATGCGGAAATGAAACTTTTACAGGCCCAGATCAATCCGCATTTTTTATACAACAGCTTAGAACTCATCAACTGTATCGGAATAGAGAATGACTTAAATAAAATAAATGAAATGGTACATGCCTTATCGCAATTTTATAAAATCAGTCTAAGCAAAGGAAACGATTTTATACCTATAACCGAGGAAATAAACCATGTAGGATACTATGTAAAAATTCAGAATTTAAGATATGGAGATAAAATACAACTGATTACTGATATTAAACAAGATATTCATGATTTTTATATTGCAAAAACCGTGTTACAACCCATTGTTGAAAATTCCATCATTCATGGCATTCTTGAAAAGCCTTCAAAAAACGGTACCATCATTATACGTTCATATCTGGCCGGAAGTGATATCATGATTGAAATAGAAGATGATGGCGTTGGTATGGATGAAAAAACAGTGGATAGAATAACCAAATTTTCTGATGACACCCCCCACGGTTATGGACTAAATAACACAAATAGAAGGATTTCGCTTTTTTATGGTGATAAATATGGATTATCGTTCTTAACGGAACCTGGAAAAGGTACTACAGTAAAAATTAAAATACCTGCACATAAGGGGTCTTTAACCACCAACAAATCATACTAAAAAATATGGGATATTGAGCTTGTGGGATGTTCCGGCAGGTATACTGTTTATTGCTTTTTATCCGGGCACATAAATAAAAGCTAAAATAGCATACCATAAGTATGCTATTTTAACAAACCATATTAGCTACCCTGAAAAACATGCATTACAAAAGAACACTTTATCATTGTGGGTGTTTCCGCTATGCCATGGGGACAGTTCCATCGTCTAGTTTTGTTTATACAGATCATATGCAGAATTATAGATATCGACTAGATCTTCTAATCCCATCTTGTTCAATTGCACGACATAGTTATCCCATTCAGCATCAATATCTACCTGACCTACTACTGCCTCAGCAAAAAACCGCTCTACAAAAGGTTTAATATCAGCTGTGGTGATGGCTACTTTTTTAATATCTTTCTCTTCAAAGTAAAATGCAGGCGCAGCAACATTTGTATACTTGGCAACAGGCTCTTTTATCTTTCTTAAAGGACCGTCAATATGTTTTTTAAATTCCGGCGTGTAACCCGGTGCATGACCACCTGGCTGTAATGTACCTGATTTGCGGACATCATTGTATCTATCAGATGTTGCGTAGCTGCCATCTTCTAAAATCCAACGGAATTTACCTTTATCGTCAAACACATATTCCGAGCCTTCTTCACCTACCCAGAGGTAAGTTCCGCCTTCTTCTGTATAGAAGAAGTCCATAAAAGCCATGATCACTTCGGGATATTTACAATTCGGTGTTATAGCAAATTTACCTGGAGTTGTTGTTTGGGCACCTTGCAATATTTGTCTTCCATTATTTGGAGCTTTTATTGGAATCATAAATTTATAGTCTTCTTTTCTCTCATTTGTCTCAATCGTTAAATCATCACTTGTAGCGACCTGTGAAAGACCACCTACTGCAAGACCGGGTGAATTCGCCCTTATAACTCCAAGTCTTGCGTCTTCCATACTGCCCTTTGCTTTGACCTGGTCTCTATTTAGTGTAACAAACTCATTGTCGAGTAATTTTTCATCATATAGCCTTTTCATAAATTTTAAAAAATCCTTATATGCGTCCTGCGTTGGCACGAAAACAATCTCATCTGCTTCTTTATCTAGAAACATATTATGTTCATTATTCTGATAGCCAAATAAAGTAACCAATTGTATTAAATTTGGTGCTTCGCCATCCCCAACACAAAGCGGTATTTCATCTGCATCACCATTTTCATTTGGATCTTCGTCCCTAAATGCAACCAGCATGTTATAAAAATCATCAATCGTCTCCGGATCTTTTATATTCAGTTTATCCATCCAAACCTTATTTATAAGAAGGTTTGTTTGAACCTTACCTGCCTCGGAGACGTTAATATCAGGTAATGTATAGATGTGACCGTCAGGTGTTGTTATAGATTTTTTAATTTCAGGATATTCCTCGAATAACTTATTGAGATTAGGCATATATTCGGCAATATATCCTTCAAGTTGTATGAAGCCGCCTTCACGTCCATACTTTAATTCTTCCAGCCGGTCAATTTTACATTTAAAAAAGATATCCGGCAAACTACCTGAAGCAAATGCAAGATTCATTTGCTCTTTAAAAGCTCTACCGCCTTGTACAAGGCTTAACCATTCAAAATCAATATTTGTTCTTTCTTCAAGCCTGGTCCAGAACTTGTTCTTGTCCCAATCAACTGCCGAACCTAGTAGTTTAGAATGCGTCATACCACTAAGTACAACTTTAATTTGCTGTTCTACCAACGGCCAGCTATCAGGTGTAAAACCAATTTTTTCAAGCCGAGCATCCATTTTCTTTTCTTCTTCATTTGTGTTTGCATTGTCTGTCTGGTCCGTCTCCTGTGTTGCTTCACTTTTAGACTCTTTACCTGTCCCACAGCCTGTCATCATAGAAAGTGCCATCACCAGACATAAAATAATTACTAATGCTCTTTTCATTTTATAACCTCCAAAATTTTTTTATCATATAATGAGAAATCCATTCTCAATATATCACCATATAATTCAATTGCTTTTTGCGTTTCATGAGTCGTCTTAAGCAAGCTAAGCTAAAGAACAGCGGGTTGTCAGGTTCCGATACGGTATCATCATAGGCTTTAGGTTTTTATGTTCTTAACTAACGCAGCAGATTAGTGTTTTTAAGCAAGGTTAGCCTTTTATCGCTCCTACCATAATACCTTTAACAAAATATCTTTGCAGGAATGGATACGCCATTAAAACAGGTACACTGGCTATAATAATAACCCCATATTTTATGCTATTGGTAATTCTTGTAAGTTTTTCAATCACTGACGGGTCCATTCCTTCAAGCAATTCAGGATTCATTCTGGCACTTGTTACTATTTCTCTTAATATTAACTGAAGAGGAAAAAGTTGCCTGTTCGTTAAGTAAATTAAAGCTTCAAAGAATATATTCCATTTCCCAACCGCGTAGAAAAGACCCATAACTGCGATAATTGGTGGTGAGAGCGGCAGAACAACTCTTACAAAAAAAGTGATTTCATTACATCCGTCTATTTCAGCAGCATCTCTTAACTCTGTGGGAATATTCGTTTGGAAATATGTCCTGGTAACTATTATGTTATATACACCAACAGCGCTTGGTAAAATAACCATACATGCAAAGTTATTAATAAGACCAAGATTTCTCATAAGCAAATAGGTCGGAATTAAACCACCTCCAAAAAACATAGTAAATGTATATATGTACATGATCAGGTTTCTTGCTTTAAAATCCTTTCTGGATAAGGGATATGCAGCTGTAAAGGTTAAAAACATGGAAAAGGGTACACCTACAAAAACATATAATAGAGAGTTTCTATACCCTGTCCATATATCCTTATAGTCCAATATAAGCTGGTAACCTTCCCAGGTTATATCTTTTGGCAGCAGCCAGACCTCTCCACGGAAAACCATATCCGGGTTACTTATTGATGCACTAATAATAAAGATCAGCGGATATATAAATGTTACTAAAACCAGACTTAAAAAAGTGTAATTGCAAATATCAAATATTTTATCTGATATCCTTGGATTTTTATTAACTATACTCATTTTGTCCCATCCTCACCATAAGCTTGTTTCACTAACCCGACGTGATATTGCATTCACAGCGACAAGCATTATACAGTTTATTACAGAATTAAATAGACCAACCGATACAGCAAAGCTATAATCTGCCCCTACCAAACCTACTCTATATACAAAAGTAGATATTACATCTGAGGAGCTTTGATTAAGAGGATTTTGAAGAAGAAATACTTTTTCGAAACCAACGCCCATAATACGCCCAACTTTTAGTATCAAAAGGATGGTAGCTGTAGGCATTATACCTGGAATGCTGATATGCCATATTCTCTGTAATTTAGTGGCGCCATCTACTATGGCGGCTTCAACAGTCTGTGGATCTATTCCTGTAAGAGTTGCCATATATATAATTGATCCCCAGCCTACACTCTGCCATATGCCTGAGAATACAAATATTGTTTTAAACCACCTGGCTGAAGTTAGAAACGGTATTGGCTCAAACCCCAACGACTTTATTAAAACGTTAATTAAGCCTGTTTCCTGTGACATGAAAATACTTATTATACCAACCAGCACCACTGTTGATATAAAATGAGGTGCATATGTCACCATCTGGACACTTTTTTTAAACTTGGATTTCGTTACCTCATTGAGTAAAATAGCCAGGAAAATTGGAGCAGGGAAACTGACTAACAGCTCATATATATTAATCCCCAGGGTATTTTTCATCAGATCCCAGAAATAATATGACCGAAAGAAACGCTCAAAATTTTCAAAACCAATCCACGGACTTCCCCATATGCCTCTCATAGCAAAGAAATCTTTAAAAGCGAGCTGTATCCCATAAATAGGTATATAATGAAAAATTATTAAAAATATTAATGTGGGCAGGCTAAGTAAATATAACATCTTGTGTCGTTTAAAATCCTTCTTCCACTCGGACTTTTTTATGGGGCTTCCTTGGACAATTGCTGATTTAGCCAAAGATATCTCTCCTTTTCATTTGTCTATAATCATATCTTATCAGGTCTAATATTCTAAAAAAACCGAAGAAAATTATGATGTGTAGAAATTATTATGTAATTTAAAGCCAATCTGCTTCTTTTCTGGAAGGATGAATATAACTCTCATCTGCCCTTCCTTTTGTAAGCGGAGAATACCTGTCATACTGTTTATATTCCGTACCCTTATGGTAATGGTGCCTATCTATAAGCCTGTCAATAGGATTCATACAGTGGTTTTCACGCATAACTGCCGGGTCCTGAGCTCTTAGGCACCATTTAAGTAATTCTGACATAAGTAAATCCTGTACTTTTTTATATTTTTGATTTCCAAATAAATTTTGTTTTTCAGACGGGTCTAAAACCACATGATATAATTCTGCCCTGTTGTCAAAATCAAAAATAAGCTTGTAATCACCCATTCTAACCATACGCATCACACCTGATACGGCAACATGATGCAGATCAAAATGCATATTTTGCTTATCAAGTTCCTCTTTATGCTCTCTATAATACTTCATACTATGGAAGCTTCCGCCTACGCCATATTCACTGTAGGTACTTTCAAATTCATTTTCCGGTATATCATTCCCCTGTAAAATCTGCCATAATGACCTCCCCTGCATAGAGTCCGGAATCTGGCATTGGGCAGCCTCAATAAGCGTTGGGGCTATATCAACAAGGTTTGTATGAATTTCAGATAGTTTACCCTGAATTTTAATGCCGCCGCCTGCAAATATCATTTGTATATTAGTTAATGCCTCTAAAAGACCAAAGCCCTTCCCCATCATGTCATACTCTCCACCCATGTCTCCATGGTCAGAGGTAAAGCAAATAACCGTATCCTCCATCATTCCAAGCTCTTCAAGTCTCGTTACAAAACGCTTTATCTGGTCATCTACCATTCTTATCATTCCCATATAGGTCTTTCTGGTCCTTGTTGCATACTCTTTTCGTGTTATTGTATCATCACATTGGGGTGAAGTTCCTGCATTATACATTTCATTTAACACATGCCATCTTTCATTTTTGTTTTTTATATCTTCTTCGGCAGAATGAGAAAGTACAAAATCGTCACCATCAAACATTGAATAATAAGGTTCCGGACACATATAGGGATTATGGGGCTCTACTATGGAAAGCCAGAGCATAAATGGATTACCTCTCTTATTTTGATTTTCTATATAATTTATTCCTTCGGATACCGTCTTACAGCATTTCATGGATTCGATTCCTGCTTTAACGGCACCGGCCATACCATTCTTTCTCCATTCATGCAGCTTTTTAGATTCCTTGGCTGTCTTTTCGTCATTTAACATTAATTTATTTCCAACTACCGAATAATCAAATTCATCACTTGTACGATGCGAATGATTTTTACCTATTAAAGCTGTCTGATAACCACTCTTTTTAAGTACATCCAATAAATCTCTTTCATAGAAGACATCATCAGGATGGGCAGTGATAGACCCCGGTTTTCTTGAGTTTTCAGGCCATGGCCATGGATTTTGCATCACGCGATGTGATGAAGCAAACCGCCCTGTCAAAAAGCTTACTCTTGCAGGTGTGCATAAAGGACATGGTGTATAGGCCTTATCAAACCAAGCTCCTTTTTCTGCCAAACTATCCAAAAACGGAGTCAAATCTGCCCCAAATCCCATCCGTTTAGTCATTAATCCCTGCTGCTGATCGGTCATGATAACGATAAAATTAAGTTTCTTTTTCATACAGTCCCCCATTATATCCGGATTTATCAAACATTATTTTGCCTTGCATTCTCCTTTTGAGATACTGCGCTGGTAACCTTTGAATTTTTGTATATTCTCCTCATAGTCTCCCTGCCAGGTTGGAAATCCGCGTCTTCCCGGAAGAGAGTATCTGCAGGTATCATCCCAAGTGCTGCTTGGCTTCTCTTTCTTGGGAGCTATTCCTAAAGCAGCGTCCCTGGTTACTTCAAGAACAGAATTTTTTGTGTTGTATACAGAAAGCGCTTGATCTTTTTTCCATTTTTCTACAGCCATTTTGCCATATTTAATTTTTATCTTCCAGCTATCCCCTATTTCTTTCATTTTGTCAGATAACATACTGGCGTATTTTTCTTTAATATCATCATAATCTTCATTATCTATAAGATTAATGCTTTCATCGGGATGGCTTAATTCATCAAAAAATTGGTACAGTTTACCCATTTTCTCAGCATACATCCATTTTTTAGTTCTAATGGCTCTTATTTGCCCCTGATAGTATATATCCTTATCCGGACGTACGTTTCTGGCTGATTGATGAAGTAATATTCTTTCAACTTCATCATCTGGATTCATTAACTGTTTTGAAATATCCAAGCCATCAAAAGCTCCGTCCATATTTTCTATTCCAAGCAAGCCGCATAAAGTTGGAAAGAAATCAATAGCCGGATCAATCAAATTATTTAATTTCTTACCGCAGCCAAGATGTTCGGGCCACCTCACAATAAAAGGCACTTGTGACGCATATCTGTATGGGCAATTCTTTCTCATCGGCAATACAAAATGTTGTCCTGCGGAATCGCCGTGATCTGAAACTGCAATGACTATTGTATCCTTTGTTATTCCTGCATGATCCAGCCATGTAAGAAGTCTCCCCAATTGAAAATCGACACATGAAATCAGTCCATAATACTCGGCTAGAAATTTTCTGGCAACTTCTCCCATATCTTGATCTACATCTTCGGGAAGCTCTACTGCGTCCGGACTATATAAATCCAGCCACCAGGACGGTGCAATGTTAGGATTATGGGGTAATCCGTAAGATACTACAGCAAAAAAGGGCTTTTTATCTTCGGCACTTAGTGAATTTTCCATAAATTCAATAATATGATCGGTCTGAAAATCAGGCTCATATCGTTCACATCTGCGTGGGGTGGGATCATTATTTCTATAAAATATTGCATTTTTATAATTATGACCGCCATATAACCCAACAAAGTGTTCAAACCCCAATCGCTCATATGGCTCCACGTAGCGGTCTTCCTTACCTCCATTAAGATGCCACTTGCCTGAGTAACCCGTTGTGTACCCCTGTGTTTTCAAAAACTCCGGCAGAAAGATTTGATTAAGATCCAGGGGCAAAAAGTTCACCAAAACTCCATTATTTGTAGCGTATTTCCCGGTAAACATAGAAGCTCTGAATGGGGCACAAAGCGGACAACCAACGTGGGCCTCCGTACAACTTATTCCTTCGGCGGAAAGTCTGTCAAAGTGTGGCGTATGAATATAACGGTTACCTGAATTACCCATACAATCATATCTCATTTGATCACATAGTACTACCAATACATTAGGTTTTTCAATACTTGTTGTTTTAGCCAAATCTAATCCCTTCCTCCAATATTGTTTTATTCATATCTAATCTGGTTAAAAATCCCAGTAAAACTGAAAAATAAAATTAAATTTTCTTACACCATTGTGTATTGGGTGTAACAAAAGGGTCGTTTTTTGGTAACCGCAATTCATATGGATTACCAATAACCCTGCCTCCTTTGTGCCTTAAAATTTGTCGATTAAGGGAAAACAGAATATGGTTAAATCTTGGTTCAGGGCGTTGTACAAACTGAAGCTCTAATATAAATTGTTTGTTTATATCCTTCCCAAATCTTTTTACCGCTTCTGTTTCCATATATTTTATGCATTCGGCAAGCTTATCATGGATTGGACCGAGTTCTTCGTAGCGTCCTGTAACATGGTCAAGGATGAAAAGAACTGTTCCGACCTTATCCAAGACAATACTTTTAAACTTAGTATCCTTTTTAATCATGAATATCACCTCTTACGCTGCTTAGAAGCGTTTACCCGTGACACTCCCCCTGCAGCATCCCGGGTCACCTCAAGTATGGATCTTTTTTTTATTGACTCTAATGTATACTGTTTTTCAAGAGGAAGCATCCAGCTCTCAGGAGGCCATTTCATCTCTTCAGACCAGTCATCTTCAAGTCTTGCCATTTCATCTGAAAGCCTTTGACGAAATTGGTTTGCTATGTCAGAGTAATTTGCATCATCAATCAGGTTATGACACTCATGATAATCGTTAACTTCGTCAAAAAGTGCTACAGGTTTCCCCTCTCTTTCAACATATAACCACTCTTTAGTACGAAGCCCCCTTTCCGGATGGGGAAAGGCTTCCGGCCCATGCTCTTCCCTGGCTATTTGATAATAAAGCTGATGATGTGCTCCGGGTGCTTTAAGATTCTCCATTATTGAAATAAGACTGACCCCCTGCACTTCATCCGGTATATCAATACCTGCTATATCACAGAGAGTCGGATAAATATCAACGGACGGGTCTACAAGGTGGTCATTTATTCTCCCTGGAGGTACCAGTCCCGGCCAACGAATTAGAAAAGGAACATGTGTACTACTCCTATGATAGGATTTTTTCCATATGGAAGGAGATCCATGCTGGCCAACAGTATCTCCATGGTCGGATACAACCATTACTATCGTATTATCGGCAATACCTGCATGGTCAAGCCATGACAGCAATCTTCCCATTTGGAAATCAAAGCATGTGACCATACCATAGTACTTAGCTAAAAATGCTCTTGTTGATTCCTGTAAAATTTCCGGTACATCAGCCGGCATAGGTATTTCATGAGGCTTATACAGTTCCAGGTAATAATCCGGGCCAACATTAGGAAAATGAGGAATACCATAACAAATGTAAGCAAAAAAAGGACGGCCTTCAGGATGGTCCAAAGCCTTATCCATGAACTCAATAATATGGTCCGTCTGGTGGTCGGGTTCATATCTGCCTGTTCTTAAAGGAATTCCATTATCACGGTAAAAAATTCCATCTATGTAATAATGACATTTCATACTCTTAATAAAGGTGTCAAATCCGAGCCGCCTTTTGCCAGGTTCCACAAATCCCCCATTCCTCCCGTCATCCAAATGCCATTTGCCTGCAAAGCCAGTCTGATAACCATGATGTTTTAATCTTTCTGCCAAAAAATCCTGTCCCAATTCAATTTCATAATGGTTGGCTTTCATTCCATGTTTATGTGCATACTTTCCCGTTAAAACAGAAGCACGAAAAGGACAGCAAAAAGGAAACGCAGTATATGCATTTGAAAATAGCGCCCCTTCCTGTGCCATTCTATCCAAATGAGGTGTTCTAATTACCGGATTACCGGAACAGCTCATTACATCATAACGCATTTGATCAGGATAAACCAGTAGTATATTCGGCCTTTTGCTCTTTATCATAACTGCCCTTTTAATTTTCCTCTCTTAACCATATATTTTCATAATTTATCTTATTAATATTTTACCAGGAATTGAATCCTCAAAAAAATAAAAAAAATACGATATGCAGAAATTTATATGTAATTTTATGCTTTGCGGCCAGCAAGTGTCTTAAAGGTTCTTGTGTTGTTATAATTAATTCTGATGTGCCGCCTTATTATACAACCTTTTTGCCTCTTCATCATTTCTAATTTCTTCTATTGTTTTTGTTTTCAAACGGGCCGCTCCTCCATACCCCTTCACAGGTATAAGATTTCCTTTGGCAAGCCGCTTCCTGGCAGCTTCAATGGCTGTCTTATACTGTGGCAGCCATGCCTTCTCAGCTACAAGCATTTCATCTGCCATTTGCCAGATTTCAGGAGGATTTAATACAGCACCGGTAAGCGGGTCCATCATCATCGCCTGTCTAAGCAGCATTTCATCTCCTTTGACTGCAGCCTCAACTGCAAGCCGCTGGACATTAATGCTCACATTGCATACAGCCGCACAACCATGAGGTAGATCTCCATATAAAGGAATATGGATACCATTTGCATCTACATACCCCGGTACTTCAACAACACACTCGAAAGGAAGATTTGATATCACGCCATGATTCATCACGTTAAAATGACCACGATATATCCTTCCGGTTTCAAGTCCCTCAATAATATATGAACCATGCTCCAATCCCCTATTTTCAGCACTATATTTCAACGGTGGCTGTGCAAGCCACTCAGGAAAATCTGTTTCAAACCAATTTCTTCTCTCCGTACAGTGTCTTAAGTATCCTCCCGACTCACCATGAATCCACCGGTCAAGCGAAATCCAATCGGTAATTTCATGAGGTCTTTTTCTATACCACGGAACATATTCGCTTAAGTGCCCGTTTGATTCGGTGCTATAGTAGCCGAAACGTTTTAACATATCAATACGGACCTTTTCCTGAACGCTGAATACAGGATGCTTCTCCAGCGCCTCCAGAAGTTTTCCGGTCATATCTTCACCTTTATGCCTAATCTGGGTATACCAAGTCTGGTGATTTATACCTGCACAAACAATATCAATATCCTTCCTTTCAACTCCAAATGCTTCGGCAATCTGTTTATGTCCGTTTTGAACTCCGTGACACAGCCCAATTGTTTTAACCTTTCCGTATTTGTTGCACGCCCATGTTATCATTGCATTAGGATTTGCATAGTTTAACATAATACACCCCGGTGCTGCAGCTTCACGGATATCCTTACAAAACTCCAGCATTGTAACAATCCCACGCTGCCCATACATGATTCCTCCCGGTCCTAATGTATCACCAACACATTGGTCAACACCATATTTCATAGGGATTTCAACATCATGAGTAAAACCTTCCAGCATGCCCACCCTGACCATGTTCACAGCATAATTTGCATTTTTCAAGGCTTCTTTCCGATCTGTAGTTGCCTGAATCTTTACTGGCAAATTGTTCGCATCAATATCCCTCTGGCAAAGTTTCACAGACATATCCAAGTTGTCCTTGTTGATATCCGTGAAAGAAATTTCAACATTTTGAAACTCGGGTACCGATAATAAATCTTTCAGTAATTCTCTTGTAAATCCTATACTGCCGGCCCCAATAAAAGTAACCTTAAACGACATTATCTTCATCCTTTCATATTTTTTTAGTATTGCTGTTGAAACAAGCTGCAATAGAATCAACACATTCATTTTATAAACAGCGATAATCGTATAGAGAAAAGATGTATCACGAAAACTATAAAAACTGCCATAAATGGGGGTTTTACAGTTTTCCTCTCTTTACATTCATTTAAGTAACTGCCTGTCTTTTAAAAGCTTAATAAATATTCCGCCTATAACAGAACGGTTCCTAAAGCCTCTCTTTCCTTCGTGGCACATACACCGTGCCTGCTGTGCATTGACAGTATAATACCAGTCGGTAAACGGCACTCGGCAGGTGGTGTCGTTAAGCGAGTCGAAAACAGGAGCTATCATCTTCTCAAAATCATCCTGGCATTCAGCCATTGCAGCACTCCAAAAAATCCAGTCTGTCTTGGTATACGAATCTCTGCTGTCAAGAGCAAGTCCGTATTGATTCTGCGTCTTTATGTAGAATTCAATCTCCTTCCTTGTAACCTCATATGGAAATATTTCAAGACCGAAAAGATGGTCCCATACAAGATTATACTTCTGGCTCCATGTACCCGCCGCATCAAAAGTTAGCCTGTAGTGGTCACCTTCATTTGCTGCTTTTTCCCATTTTACAGCCATAAGTTTAGCCGCAGACATATATATCTCACCGTCAGCAGTGTTTCCAGCCATGCCGCAAAGGACAGCATAGCTTGCAATTCCCAGTATGGCTTTGATGGAAAGGTTGGTATTGTGTGCAAGATGCCCTGCAAAATCATCTGTACAAAGCTGATTGCCCGGGTCCATTCCGTATTTTTTCAGATAAGCTGCCCATTTTGTGAGCAGTTCCCAGTTTTCCAGTGCAAAATCAGCCTTTTTTTCCGCAAGGCATACTGCTGCAGCCATTATAAGCATATTGCCGCATTCTTCAACAGGCATTTGCTTTTCAATCAGAAATTTACCCATAAGCAGTTCACGTGTGTCCTCTTCAAAATTCTTATTTACTCCGTACACCTGTCCGTTTGCTTTTGGATACCTGCCCATATCATGAGGTGCAAATTCAAAAGGCCAGCCGGGCATCTTTGAATATGTAAAGATAAACCGCATCATACCTTTTACCAGTTCCGGGTTATAAATAAGAAACAATGGAATGGAAGGATAACTCACATCAACAGTTCCCATACAGCCATTGCTGAAACACTCTTTTGAAAAGAACATTATTTTCCCATTCTCATCAGCAACCAGCTTGTGGGCTGCTATAGCCTGCCTGTAAGCAAGATTAAGCATTGCAGCATATTTTTCACCGCCTGACTTTATACCATCAGCCTTCAGCTCCTTATTAAAGGAATCACACTTTTGTTTAATCTCTTGATATTCAGAGACAGCCTTAACCAGTATATCATCAAAACCAAGCCCATTTCTCTTCCAGTAACCAGGAACAGGTTTTCCAAAATACTCTACAGAATAAATATCGTCATATGCCACAACCAGGTAAGTTGAGACCTGTTTGGGTCCAATTAGAGGCAGATCAATAATACCGGCCATTATCGGCATTTTTTCTTCAACTGCCCTGGGCATTAAATCGTCATCACGTTCAGGCAAACTGCCGCCGATAATAAAATCCCTTCTTAAATCCCAGGAATGAATAACCGTAGCAGCCTTAACGCTTCCCGGAAAAACAAGATACATATATCCCCAGTCGATCCTGACATCATCACCCGCACTGTTTAAAACAGCCTGCGTATCTGTTCCCATGTACATAGCTTCCGACCCGTCAGTTAGTTTTTTTCGTCCCCATGTGACATTTTGATCGGGCGTGTTTACACACCACTCACCGGTTACATCAAAATATATCTTTATATCATGCTCTCTTCCATCAATGGATTTAACTTTAAAAGTGATATAAGATGCAGGTCTTGACAGTACATCAAGATCATCCATCAAAAGCGGAGAAGTAAAATCAGCTTCAAGTTCTATACCACCTCCTTCAAATGTATATACACTTGACAGCGCCTTTACTTCAACATTGGTCTGTTTTAAAACAAGACACGCCTCCTGGCTCCTTTTACTCGTTAACAATTTTCCCATAAAAATGTAGGCCTTACCGTCAATCATTACAATCCCTGTCATTCCTTGCCTTTTTCCTGTCCAGTGCCTTGTTGTATCATCATACAAGTTGTCAGTCATTGACCAGACGCTTAAATATGGGTCAATTGTAACAAGCGGTACTGCAGGTGGTCTTAGCTTCATGTCCATATTATTGCCTCCAAACTATATCAATCATATATTAACCGTCTTATTCATGTACATGTAAAAATTCTATCAGGCCATGTATATTTCATGTATTATATTTAAGGTATACACCTCTTATCTGAAAGTAAAATACATTCTCCCTTATTATTCACAGGCAAGCTTTTCCAAAACCATTAGTTTTTTATAAAGAAAATGTGAAAAATCCACATCAGGTTCAAGATAGTTCACTATTTCCTGTCTCATATTCCCTACAAGTTCAGGATTTTCCTCAGCAATATTTGTGTTTTCACCCGGATCACTAAAAAGGTCAAACAGAGAATGATCCCAACTGCCGTCAGGGTATGTATAGAAGGAGTATTTATACTGTTTACTGACATTGCATATTCCCCACTCGCATCCACCTTCTGTTTCAATAAATACCCTATTATTTTCAATAATCCTGCCATAAGCCATTTCCACCAGGTTTGCATGACGATAAGGAAGATATTTTTTTGCCATTGGATGACCCAGCAACTCCACGCATGTAGTAAATATGTCTTGTAAAGACACAACTTCGTCAACTTTGACTCCCTCCGGGAGCCCGTTAGGCCATGTTATGATTAAAGGCACATGTGAAGACTCTTCATAGAAATTAGATTTTAAGTAAAGTCCATGATTTCCCAACATCTCGCCGTGGTCGGATGTGCATATGAGCAAAGTATCTTCCCACATATCATTTTGTTTCAATGCTTCTACCAGTTTGCCTAAATTATGGTCAATGTGACTTATATCACCATAAAATAGAGAGAGATTTTTTTTAAGTATATCGTCTTGCACATAATCATTAATTATCATATTCTCTTGACGCCTGCTTTGAAGATTTTTTATAGCTCTTGCCAGTCCTTTTTTCTGGGACCTATTATCAGGCAGAGGGATAGAATCCGGAAAGTACATATCGTTCCAGCCTTCAACCGCACTAAATTTAGGATGGGGCCTTATATATCCCATATTCATAAAAGTTGGCAGGCTTCCTGCTTTCTCCAGGTGCGAAATGGCTGTTCCTGTAACCCAGGTTGTAACATCCTCATCATCTTTACATCTGGCACATTCATTAGGCATCAGGTACTCATCCCGCCTGAAATTCGGCTTTCCGGATCTTTTGATTTTCGTATCTCCAGTAATTGCTTCCGGACTCTCACTGTCATGCATGTACCTTTCATTTATAAATGGTGCTCCCTCTGAAAGATAATTTCTTTGAAAACCATGGGGATTATTAAATGGAGAAAAATGTAGTCTGCCTACACTTACCGTGTACCAGTTTTTGTCTGTAAAAAACTCTGGTATACATAAAGTGCCCAAAGGTATTTTCCCCTTATTGGAAATAACACCTGTCACATGGGCAGGAAGACCGGTCCACAAATTACCTCTTGAAGGAATACAAAGAGGACAATGGGAATATGCTCTTGTAAATGTCACTCCCTCACTCATAAGCCGGTCAAAATTAGGGGTTTTGATGACAGGGTGTCCAAGTGCACTAAATGTATCATACCTTTGATGATCGGTAATAAATAGTATTATTTTATTTGGTTTTTTCATAATCGGCAGCTCCTTTTAATAATATATTTTGTGCTAAAGATATTACATGTATTTTGGCAAATTGATAAAATGCTTATCCTGCAAATCCTTCGCCAAAAAATAATCAATAAATACCTGCTGAAAGTTATTCTATCAGCTTAAATTATATGACTGTAGTATGGACATGTAAATGAATTTAATCTATAAAAGCCTGTGTATATTCTTTCTATCTATATGTTTTGAACTTTTCTTCTGCTGCAAATGATATAGCTCAAAACATGGTTTTCTATTAAAGCTTTCAAAGCATTATTACGATAATAATATTATAATGATATGTTTAAAGGGGGACATATGGATATTCATACACAATACAGTACGCCAATAACCAATAATGGAACGAATATAAAACTGGAAAAAAGCAATGATGTGAATTCTTTCGCTTCCATAGAAGAAAAAAAGAATGCAGAGTATGTAGTTAATGAGAATCCGGAAATTTGGGAAGAGTTAAGAGAGGAATATGATGTACGTAATTCTTCTTTTGATGAGCTTTGCGATATGTCAATGAGATTATATCTGGCAGGGCAAATAACTTTATTTGAACATGCAGTACTTATTTTTGATCCGAGCAAATTTTCCCAACCAGCCGGGTTTAACTTCTGTTTAACTGAAGCAAATACTGAAGGCAAAAGGGACTGGATTGCAGAATATGAAGCAAGGGCAGCAAGGGATTTTAAATTGGGTAATATGCTGGGGTATAAAGTCAAAAAAAATATACTTGGGATTTTAGAGCGTTTACAATCCATGGAATGAAGCATAATTTTAATTAAAAAGCAGGAAAGCTTAAAGGCGCAGTTTTGCTGAATCCTACCCAAACCGATACGAAAAAGCAACAGGAGAGGCATTATTTAAATGATAGTGTCTCTTTTTATATGATATAGCCTGAATTGGCAGATTACCTGACTTTTTAAAAAATGACATGCTGAAAAGGCACAGGAAGTTTACTTTAAAGAGTAATATATTTTGTGCCGGCATGAGGATGCATATTTTTAATAATATGCTGCCCTTGACTATAGCTCATCTTGTATAAAGTTATGAGGAATTATATGCTTTATGAAATTATCAGCCATGACATATTGGCCGTCGGCGTCAGGATGGATTTTGTCGGGCAAATATTTTTCCTGTTCAGGTCCAAGTAGTTTAAGCCCGTCAACATATCTTATATTGTTATCTCCATATTCTCTAAATTTGTCTACAACCTTTTTAAGAATATCCCGCATCTCTACAAGAGTCAGAGAAATATCAGATGCACGGTTATTTTCCTTTTCGGGCGCATAAATGGGTGATATTATCACAATAGGTATTTGAGGATTTTTTTCTCGTATTATACTTATCAATCCTATGGCATTGGGCTCAAAAGACCGGAAAGATAAAGCTCCGCTATGACAATTTACACCCAGTTTCATTGTAACCATGTCGGCAGGAAGGTCCCGGATCATTTTACCGACCATGGGTTCAAGAATGCAGTTTCCTCCAAATCCGAGATTTGTAAGGTGCAGGTTCGTCTTTTGTGCAACAAGGCCGGTCCATATTGCAGACGGCGAAGCTGCCTGCTTTGAATGGCTGATAGAGCTTCCGTAATGAACCCAGCGCTTTTGGTTGAAAACCAATGTTTTAATGGAAGAATTATCATCTATGCCGATTTCGTGAAGTTTGAATGGGAAATTGGGATCCAGCCATATTTCAACTTTCTTCATACAGCTGTATAAACCTCTGAAAAGAATCTTTTTATTTCCGTCACATGCATATTGCTCATACATCCTTCCGTTAATGAACAAATCCAGCTTCATCCCCTCGTATCCTTCCTCCATCAGAAGCATAATATTTTTTGAATCCGTCTCAAAGGACAGCCTGATACCTGATGCCTCACCCGCACGTTCACTGACAAACGGAAACAAATCAATATGTGAAAATTCTATGCGCCAGGGCCGGCACCATTTATCTTCTGTCTGAACGGATACGCATCCCTCAAATGAAAATACATTGTCCCTATAATAAAAAGATCTCATACACGGCCTCCTTTTTTCCCGGATAATTCTGCTGTATGTTTATAAATACTACCTGATCTTTTTCCATTCGTCAATCATGGCAAGGGTGTTGGCCCAAGGCCAATGATTTCGGATACTGTTGGTTATACCGAGAATAAATCCTTTTCTGCCGAATACTTGCACCGCATCACGCACCGCCTTCCTGACACCGGCTTCATCCTGCCCCCCTATGTGACCGGGGCTGCTGATACCTGTCCATATACAGGTTTTTTTCCCAAGTGCATTATATATATCTTGATTTGTACAGTCACTCAAACACGGTTCAAAGCCTTCAACACAGTCAAAACCTATACCCGCAATTGTCTCAAGCAGCGGTTTCATTCCTGTCACAACCCTGTAATAAATTGGAATCCCCACCTTTTTTGCCTCTTTTACTTCTCTTTTTAGCAGAGGCACTACAACACCGTTGAATATCTCCGGGCTGAAAAAGTTTGTCTGTTCGTAACCCCCGAACCGTTTTATAAAATCCGCTCCCGCTTCCTTTAAAAGTCTGATACTGGCAATACTCACTTCACTGACTCTCCCGGCAAGCCTTTGAAAAGCTTCCGGATAGTCCATTGCATAATAGACAAGGTTTTGAGCTCCCATTACAAACATGAGCATTGCCAGCCCCCCGCCCTCAAACGCTCTTAACGGTACTCCGTATTTTCGGGAAATCCCTTTAACCGCATCCATGTTATCGCGCAAAGCGTAAAAAGAATCTTTTGCAGGAGGGCAAAACAGGTATTTAAAAGCTTCAACATCCTCATCAGATTTAATCAAAGACTCATAGTTATGACTTGCGCAAAAATCGTTTCCGGGGAAAGGAATATCTTTACCGTACGGCCATTGGGGTGTGAGCTTCACCCCCTGGCGCAGGTTTCCGGCAGGTGTGGCATATTCCTTGAACAGTATGGGATATTCCATATCTTTTATGTCTTCAACCCAGGTCCTTGTTTTAACCTCCGGGGACATGGAAGAGTGTACGGCAGGTAAATCAATGTATGGGTCCACTCCGAGGTCTTTATGCAAGCGAATAACATCTTCCGCACTGTTCATGTCGTAGTTCTGTATCCGCAGGTTTTTGTTAAAATATATGCTGCACGGTATATAATCCACTTCTTCGGATTTAAATGCAGATAGAATCCTCTCTTTTGAAGTCATCTGAGGCATAAAGCTGCCCCCCTTAACTTTATTGTTTTAAAACTAATGTAAGGTATTTCTAATTAATCCGCGGCAATCCATATTGGCGACGACATCGCCTGGTGACCGTCTTTTTGCAAAACCTTGAGATAATAGAAAGCAAAATCATGGTGAGATGGTATCCGGGGTTTTAACAGAATTTCTTCTATATTTTGTCCGTCTTCCAATTCAAATTTGACCATATTTTGTCCGTCAGGCACAATCCTTTTCCACACTTCATTATTACGGATTATTTCTACCCGCTCCAGTTCGGCGGTTCCTACCGCCTTTCCGGAAATCTTTCTTGCGCCGTCAGATTTTAATTCACTCCCCATCAGATGACCGTTAACCCTGATGTCTAGTAAAATACGCTCTCCGGTTGTGGCATAGCAGCGCCGGTTATAAATTGCCTGCCATATGGAAGTACGGTCAAGCCTGTCACATATTACTCCGGTCAGGCCCCCCATTTCAAATGGTCCGAAGGCTGAACTTCCAGGCTGCGAAAAATGCGTGTCCGTACCTCCCACAACTCCGATACGGTGTCCCATTTTTAAGCCCTCCTGCACACTGTGGGGGCCGCACATCTCCGAATTGCCCCAGCAGGAATAAACTTCTACAGCACGCTGGTATCCGGTATGGAATTCATTCCAGTCCATTCTCTTTATGAACTTTACATGGTGAGGAATGGTTATTGCTTTAAGCTTTTGCTCTTCAAGAGCGTCCCAGAGACGGAATATGTTTTCATATTTATGGGTATGCAAATCAACAAACAGCTTTCCCGGTCTTTCGGCATAATACACATTCCTGTGAGCATTTTCAAAACCTCCCCATTCATATGAAAACAGGGTCACAAACCGGCCGGATTTATTAAACTCTTCACAGAGGTCAAGGGTATACTGCCATATCTCTTCCGTAATATTTTCCCTTCCTCCGTAATGATTGGCAGGGGCCACAAAGTCAAGCAGCGCGGCATCCCTTCCCCACCAGAAGTATTCCCTCTCCGAGCCAAATCCTATTGAACGGCTGCTCTGTCCGTGCAGATCACCGAAATAAACCTGCAAATCACCGTATAACGAAGAATCGACAGGGTTGCTGCGCCCGTACAGCCCTGCTTCCCTGTTGAATACCTCAATATGCGGTGCGGCATTTTCACTCCGTGAGGCCGTCCCCTTCCACATGGGAGCTCCGTGGTAACCCTCATACCTCTTCATACCCAGTACCTTCCAGCCTTCACAGTCCATCAGCTGAGGCTCCGGTACATTTTGTACGGGATTAAGGTTTTCCAGGTCTGCCGCAACAATTCTGAATTCTACCCTGTCATGTTCCGGCTGCAAAGTTGCGGCAGCTTTCCACAGACGGGGCTGTGCTCCGGTCACGTGTAATAACGGTATTTTCCTAAGCCTTTTGTAAAATTTGTCATCTTTTTTCCTTACGGCAACCGGAACAGGCACTTCCTGGGCAAACCACGCGCACTTTAAAAGCGTACCTTCCGGATTGGCCGGAAATATCCTGAAAGTTCCCCCTGCCGGTATTACTCCTGAAATAATAACCATATCAATAATAAAATAGCGGTTCATTTTTTCGGCTTCGGATACGGCAAATTCACATTCAACACCGTCGGGCAAATCAAACCCAGGAGTGGCGCCATATCCAGGACTCCATTTCTCAAGAAAAGGCTGGCGTCCGTAAACAAACGGGCGTCCGGCGTGGGGTGTCCACCCGACGTTAAACTCTACAGCCACATGATCGCCGGGTTGAAGGCAAATGCTTCCCAGCCTCACGGTGATCTCCCAGGGATGTGCCTGCCCGGCGGAGGCTCTATCCGGACATATGGATGCTTCTGCATCCCAATAACCGGCTTCATTCCATTCACGGGTATGTTTATACCACTCAGGTGTACTAATTCTCTCAGCTTTAAACACTTTTTCATTCATTTCTGTCACAACCTCACAATTATTTTTCCAAATACTAAAATAAAATGCTTTATTCCAGGACCCTCGACAAATCTGCTATATACACTCTGCGTGTATCCTCGGGACAGGCGTTAAAAACAACATATCTGAAGCTGTAGTCCCATGCCGGGTGGGGGTCGACTCTAAGCTGTCCCTTCGGACCGTTGAATAGAGGCTGAGTTTTAACTCTTACAAGATTTTTTTCCTCGCATTTCTCAAGATCAATCATGCGTATAGGGACGGTACCGTCTCCAAAGGACACCTTTTCATAATTATAAGCGTCGGTGATAATAAAAGAGCCGTTCGGATGAACACTGGGGTGTCCCGAGCCGACAAAATTTTCGGAGACAGCCCCATAATTGCTTCCATCATAGCGAACTTTCACAAATCTCATAATACCGTCACGAATTTTTAGATTCATCGTAACATGTTCTCCGTCAGGATGCCAGTTGGGATGATGTCCGCCCTTACCGGTCCATTCGGAAGCCGGCATGGCCACGTAAACCTCTCCTCCATCTTTATTCACGGTTACCAGCTGGATAGGAATTTTGCCGCTGCCGGTGAGATACCTCAAGACAAACATAATACGGCTGCCCTGTAAATTCCATTTTACATGAAATCCGTAAAAAGTGCCCCTGCCGTATTTTTTCATATCAATCTTCGGTTCAGCCGTTTCAACTATCTCTTTTATAGATATTAACAGACTTTTTTTACCAGTTTCATTATCCGTAATATAAATTCCGTCGTCGGAAGAGATATCCCGGCTGGCGGGGATATGCTCCGGAGGTACGATAACCCCGTATCCTGCCTGAGTTAAGCTCATACGCATAAGACAGGGACTCAGTGAAAATCTGCCGTCCCTTGAAACCATGTATATTGTACCTTCCAGTTTTTTTATCCCGCCTGAAACCGGATTCATCCTAACCCCGAAAGGACGCCAGGTTTTTGTATCCATATCGTTAAAGAAAAGCTGGCTGTCATCCTTTCCCCACTGGACCTGTGCTCCAAGCTGAGTATCCCACCCTCTTGTACTTGCTATTGCATTGCACTCACCCGTAGTCAAATCGACAAGAACTATTTCTGCCGCATCACCCGCCTGCGGCAGTCTGTCTTCATAGGGCAGGCGGGTTAATGCCATATAACGGCCGGAAGGACTTACGGGAGAAGTATCGAAGAACCGGTGTATGGTACGGCTTGTATCCGGTGTAACACACCAGACCGGAACTGAGGGATTATACTTTGTATACCTTGGAAATATTGAATCAAAATTATATTTCATGACACATTCTCCATTTTATGCTGATTTAGTTACTTAATGAGCTCCTTGTACGCTTCATAAGCTTCATTCTGAAGCTTTACATACTCTTCCAGGCCAAGCTGTTCTGTTTCTTCTACATATTCATCCCACTGTTCAAACGGAAGTATACCCATGGCAAATTTTGCTTCGTACTCTTCCCTTAAGGTTAGGATAGATGCCTGGATAGTTTTTATCTTTAAAGATTGTTCCTTTGTATATGGAAGAGAGGGCAGGGGGAACACTTTATAAGTGTCTATTATCTCCATGCTCTCCAAAAAAGTTTTTCCCACCATACCCACTTGAATCTGTGCATCCATAGTCTGGTAGTAAGGATAGAGGTAAGGTAATATTCCATATTTTGACAGACCGTTGGCAATATTGGCCGCACTATTGATGCTTTCGACAACTTCCTCTTTTAAAACCGGTTTTCCGTCTTTCATGTCATAGGTTACTCCTTCAACGCCATAGTTTAACAAGGTTATTCCTTCGGAACTGAATGAATAATCTATGAGCCTGAAGCACTCCTCAATATGTTTTGATTTGGATGAAATAGCCAGTGAATATCCCGGCAATGTATAGCCACGTACCTTTAAACCCCTGGCCCCATTTAATCCGGCAGGAGGTGGCATATTAACATACTCTGTCTCCGGGGCTTTCTTTTGTATAGCGGGAGCATAGACATCGGGTACATTGGTTTTAGTTATTATGGCCCCAACCAATCCGCTCTGTATTTTTTCATTCTCCTGCTGCACGGAATCGGTCATTATTTCCTGGTTGAGCAGTTTTTCCGTGTACAACTTATTGATGAATATAAGCATTTCTTTATATTCGTCGGTTACAGGTGTATAAACATATTTTCCATTTTCAATTTTCCACGCATACCTCGTATCGAATACAAACGAAAGGTTCTTTCTCAGTTCACGAAAACCTATACGGGAGCCAAAGGGAATAATGTTCTCTTTGCCTGTCAGAGCCGGGATTTTGTCCCTGAATTCCACCAGCATATCGTAGAAATCATCAAGTGTTCCCGGTTTTTCCAGTCCCAGCTTGTCAAGCCAGTCTTTCCTAACCAGCCAGCCGTCCTGTTGTATTTTTTCGCTGTAATAGGGAATGGAATAGAGTTTCTTATCCACGGTCATCTGCTGTGCAAGCATTTCTTTTGTGAACAATTTTGTCAAGTTTGCTCCATGCTCTTTTATTAAATCACCCATTTCAACAAACAACCCTCTGCTGCCGTGCAGCTTGGCCTCCTCCGCATTAATAGTCATAATATCCGGAAGAGAACCCGAAGCTATAACAACGTTCCTTTTCTGGCCATAATCCGAGTTGGGCACGGTTTCATATTTGATTGTAATATTTGTCCTCCTCATCAATTCCTGGAATGTTACTGCTTCATTGTCTATCGGATAGTTGGGATGGTTGCCGAGCATAAATTTAATAGTTATTTTTTTATCGGAAATAGGTAATAAACCTTTTTCCTCTCCTACGCCTTGTGTTTTTTGAGGCTTAGCTGTCTGATTGGAGTCTGTTTTTTCCTCATCCTTCTTAGAGCACGCTGCAGCAGTAAAAATTAAAGTCACTGCAAATACCAGGGTGATTAAAACACATAATAACCTTTTACTTTTCATATCAATTACCTCCTTTTTTGCTTTTAAGATCTTTTTTACATTTAATCATTCAGCAATTAATTCAAACCGTCAACCGGTTTTACAGTCAATTCAATATAACTCCTCCCTTCTGGTATTTATAGTAAATCTCAGTTTTCTTCAGGGCAATAAATCGAAGCCTTCAAGCAGGATCGTTATCCTTTTATTGAACCGATTAGCATGCCTTTTACAAAATATTTCTGTAAAAAGGGATAGACAACCAGTATAGGTAATGTCGCAACCATAATTGTTGCTCCCTTGATGCTTTCACTTAACAGTACTTCCTCTTCCGAATTGTTCAAGGCATCCGCCACAGTTCCCTGTATAACAATTTCCCTGAGTATAATCTGCACAGGATATTGCTCACGGGTATTCAGAAATATTACAGGCCAGAAATAGCTGTTCCAATGGTATACGGCATAAAATATCCCTATTGTTGCCATGATGGGAAACGACAGGGGCACTATAATATAAAAGAATGTTTTAATATCGTTGCACCCGTCAATAATAGCGGATTCTTGAATACTTACCGGTAATTCCTCCAGAAATGTCCTGGTTATTATCAGGTTCCACGGGCTTATAAGAAAAGGCAGTACAATAGCCCAGATTGTATTCATTAAACCCAACTTGTTAACAACAAGATAAACCGGTATTATACCCGCCGAAAACAGTAAGGTGAAGGTAATTAAAAACGAAAACAGCCTTCTTCCCGTAAAATGCCTTTTGGCAAGCGGATACGCCATGGTCATGGTAAAAAATACACTCAACAGCGTACCGGTCACTGTATATATAGTGCTGTTTAACAAAGAGCTGAATATATATTTATTTGACAACACGGATTTGTACGCAGTCAGAGTAAAATCCCTTGGAAAAATAAATATATTACTTTCCATAAGACTTACATATCCGCTGAAAGATATTGCTGTTACATGGACAAAAGGATAAAGCGTTATAACAGCAAAGAACAATATTGCTGAATATATAAAAATATCGGATATTCTCAAAACTTTCACCTTTTTTCTCACAGAAAGCTCCTCCTAAAAAAGACTTTTTTCAGTATATTTTTTACTCAAATAATTGGCAGCTAATACCAGCATTAAATTTATGACCGATTTAAACAACCCTACGGCCGTCGCATAACTAAAATCAGGTATTCCATGTTCTCCTGCTATTCCCCTCCTGTAAATGAAGGTTGATAATACATCGGCAGTGTCATAAATAAGAGGATTGTACATAAGAAGCACCGCTTCAAAACCTATATCCAGCATATTTCCCATCCGCAGTATCAGCAAAATTATTATTACATTTTTAATACCGGGCAGAGTAATATGCCAGAGCTGCTTCCATCTGCCTGCGCCGTCAACTATAGCAGCTTCGTATAGTTGAGGATCAATATTGGTTAATGCTGCAAGGTATATAATTGAACTCCATCCGAAAGATTTCCAGATCTGCATTGTCACAAACACAGGTCTGAAATATTTGGGATCCGCCATAAAATAAATGGGTTCAATTCTAAATACGTCGACCAGAATCTTATTCACAATACCTGTAGAAGGGCTTAAAAAACTCAGCACCATGCCAACCACAATAGCATGGGAAACAAAATGTGGCAAGTAGCTTACGGTTTGAATTACCTTTTTAAAACGTATTTTTTTTAATTCATTTAGCAATAAAGCAAAAATGATTGGTATGGGAAACCCGAAGATTAAACCATAAACATTCAACAAAATCGTATTTCTTAATAATCTCACAAAATAAATACTGTTCATAAAATCTTTAAAATGTTTGAATCCTACCCATGGACTTTTTAAAATACCATAAACGAGGTCATATTCCTGAAAAGCAATGGTTAGATTAATATACGGCAGATATTTAAATATGATAAAATACAGCAGGCCCATTGAGAGCAAAACAAACAGGTATCTATCTCTTTTAATTTTTTTCTTTAATTCGTAAAGACTTTCCATAGTAACCTCCAGCAAATTATCGCTTGCCCGACTGTATTAAGTATAGATGGGTCCAATGGAAAAGTAAATATTCAATTTTAAAATATATATTCAATAAATGTCCTCTGCCGTATACAGTTTTTAAAAAACATTCATTTTATTATACATTCTTTCTTATACTGCCCGGGGAAACACCTTCCTGCTGCCTGAAAGCCCTCACAAAAGAGTTAACATTGTTATACCCTACCATTTTTGAAATATCGGCAACCTTCAATGAAGAGTTTTTGAGCAGTTCATTTGCCTTGGAAAATCTCACCTGCATCAGGTGCTTGGTAAATGATAAGCCCATCTGATCCTTGAAAAGTCTGGAAAGATAATGTGGGGATATAGAAAACTGTTCGGCAATTTTTCCCAGGTATAAATCTTCACCGTATTTCTCATTAATAATATCTAGAACCGACTCCATCAGCTGCTGGTTATTGTATATCCTTTCCCTGCTTATATGTTCACTGAGTCTTGAAAAAATATTGCCAAAATACTCTTTTATTTCAGCAGATGAAGCCAATATTCCTATTTCATCGTAAATATTGATCTCTTTACACAGAACATTCAAGTATCCTTTTCTATATGCCGCCTTTTCATAGTATGTGGCCACTTCAAATAAAAAACTCTTTAAATACTTGTAAGGGACGGAATTTTGAATATTTTTATCAATCATATCGTTAATAACGGAAATTGCGTTGTCACAATTGCCTGTAAGCAGGTTGTTGACTACTACATTTTCTTGTTCATCCGGTCTGAATACATCAAATTTATTTGTAATCGCCTTCGAATAATCTATAATTTGATGCGCTTTCGAAAATAGCCTCAGATTAATTGACTCCAAAGCTTCATTATAGGAAAGCTTTAAATTGACTATTTTTTTATAAACATTGCCCACTCCAAAGCATAACCTGGCATAAACGGCATCTTTCCTTAAAATATCAAGGGCATACTGTAATTTTTTACAGATTTGCGGCTTCAGAATTTCACTGTCTGAGGCAACGGCAAATACGGCACTGTCCTTTTGTACGTTCAAAATGAAGCATGAGGCGTTCTCAGACAGGCATGTCTGAAAATATTCAAATATATTTCTTTCTATATTTTCTCTTTGCTTTTCCGAAAATTCATTAAAATAGCGTTTATAGTAGTCTATTTTGCACATGACAACCATGTAATTGCAGTAAGTAAAATCCATCTTCAGCTCCTGCATCTGTAATTTTATTAAAGCCGTATCATTTTTTTCTCCCGTTAATATCTGGTACAGCAATCTGGACTTCAGCACTTTAATATTACCCTTAAAAAAATTATTAAAATATGTAATGTCGTCTTTTAAATTACATATTTTTTTGTAAATATAATTATACTCACTTTCCTTTTGCAATTCATCCTGGCCGTTTGAAGAACTGTATCCCCCAACGGCATTCAGGATTTTTCCTATGGGCTTGTACATATTCTTACTTAAAAACAGCGCCAGTGCCAGTCCGAGAAGAATAAAGAACGAACATATAATATATGTTTTTGTCTTTATACTTTTTATCCGGTCTAATACTCCACTTCTGGGTATAACCGTTGCATAATACCAGCCTGTGAGAAGGGACCTGGAGTATGTTACAATCATTCCATCCGCTGTAAAATGACTGATTCTTGCATTGTCCGTTTTTATAACGTTCATGATGTTTTCCATCAGCCCTTTTTGGTGATTTTGATTAAGCATGGAAATAATTTCATTTTTCTGGTTGAAAACAATTATATTGCCTGATTCGGGTACATCAATATTCATTAAATATTGATGTACAAGATTTTCATTTATAGATGCGGCAAAAACAGCCGAAGGTGTTTCATGGATAAGAACAGGGATATATATATTAATCAAGTTTTTAGAGGTGCCTTCAACCGTATTGCTCACTTTCCTTGTCTCAATTGTTCTAAAACCTTTTATGGAAGCAAACTCATTCAGCCAGGATTCAGCGTCATAATACTTGTATTTATAAGTATTATTAAAAAAATACTCGTGTGAATACCGCCCTTCAGACGAAATCAGATAATCTGATTTAAAAAAGTAAATAAACATATTTTCGGTGCTGTCCTTAACAGCCCTTAAATTCTTCAATTTAGAAATGATTTTGCTGAACTCATAGTGTTGAGTTCCGTCTATGGGCTTTGTGTAATTGGCACATTTATTTAAATCCTGGTCAAGCGTAAATAATAGCATTGATTCTTTTAAATTCGACAGCTTTTCATCAAGTATCTTTATTGTGTTTTTCAACATTGCTTTATTACTGTTGTGGATTTCTTCTTCCAGAATATTTGAAGAATATTTATAGTTGATTAAATTGGATATAATCAGCGGTAGTATTATTAAGAGTAAAAAAAGCAGGAAAAACTTGATTAACAGGTTTGCCTTTTTAACATATTTCAAAACATTCTCATAAATTTTATACACGGACAACCACTTCCATAGTTTTTATTTACAAAGGCTTGTACAAATTCCAAAAACATTAGGACACTTGCCGGGTAATTTGATTTTACATGTATAACAGAAATTTTGCAAGCATATCTCCTAAATTTAGTATGAATTGCTTAAAAAAAATTAACAGCGCAAATTGCCCCGGCAAGTTCATATTCGTTTACCAGGGTTTGACAGCTCGGTAATAATTTCTCTTAACAACTTGAAACGGCGGCCAATTGCACTTATTTCAATCTTATTAAAATATAGTTATTGTTTCATCATAATATCCATTATCTCTTTTTCACTTGCAGATTGTGTATCGTTTTTTGTAACACCGTCCTCTAAATGAATAATTCTGTCACATAAATTCATGATAAGCTCATAATCGTGGGTTATCACAAATATAGTCCTGTCTTCATCAGACAAGCCTCGGATAAGTTTAGCGACTTTTCGCATATTAACACCGTCCAATCCGCTTGTTGGTTCGTCTAATATCAAAACCTTAGTATCTCTCATCAGTGCAGCACCAAGAACCAGTCTTTGTTTCTGCCCTCCTGATAAACATTGAGGATGTGTATTCCTTAACTTATATAGTCCAAGTTTTTTAAGTAAACTAACTGCCTTATCTTCTAACTCCTTTGTGGGTTTAGTATTTCCGATAAGAAGCTCTGCTAAAAGGCTCTCACCAAACATCTGACTGTCTAAATCCTGCATTATATACCAAATTAGCCCTCTTCTTGCTCTTGCTTTTAAGGTCTTATTGTTTAGTACTACCTTTCCTTGTTTTTCTTTAACCAATCCTGCCATTAATCTGCCCAAAGTACTTTTTCCTGCTCCATTAGAGCCTATAACAGCAACAACTTCACCGACATCGGCAGAAAAAGAAATATCATTTAATATTTCACTCCTATTCAGCGTTACATCTATATTTTTTAGCGAAATACTCTTATCTCCCGAAAATCCACTGCTCTTAAAATTGTGTTTGAGTCTGCTTAAATCAGGTGTCCTAAAACCTAAACTTTCAATTTTTTTATAGTCCATTTCCATAAGCTCTTTGGGTGTAAACTCTGCTGAAATCTCGCCATTGGTCATATAAACAATCCTGTCTGCAATATCAATCAAGTAATATATCCTATGTTCAGCAATTACAATAGTAGCTCCCTCTGACTTTAATTTCTTTAACAGCAGTGCAAATTGATTGGCAGATGCCATATCCAGATTGGCAGATGGTTCATCCATAACATATATTTTAGGGTTAATAGCATTGGCAGATGCAATAGCCACCTTCTGCCTCTCCCCATAAGACAGGTTTACCAGCTTTCTGCCCTTTAAATGCACAATATCAGTCCACTTGATGCTGTTATTGACCTGTTTTCTTATCATATCATGAGTTAATCCGTAATTTTCGCAGCTAAATGCAATCTCACCTTCAACTTCATTTGCAAAAAACTGGCTTCTCGGGTCTTGAAAAACATTTCCTATCATCTCGCCTCGTTCCCACATCTTCATATCGATAGCATTATTCTTGTCAATAAAGATATCTCCTGAAAATTCACCTTCAAAAAAATGAGGAATAAGTCCGTTAATAATTCTGGTAAGAGTAGTTTTTCCGCAGCCTGACCGACCTGTTAGGAGAACAACTTCTCCTTGTTTAACGTTTAGGCTGATGTTTTTTAACTGCATTTCTCTGCCATTATAGGTATAACTAACATTTTTTAATTTAATTTTATTTCCCATATAACTCTCCTAAAAAATCAGCAGCAGTGCACATACAACCACCGATATAAACATGGTTATTATGTCTGTTTTATTCATGCTCATAACATAATAACTCTCACGTTTTCTTTTACATTCAATGCCCCTTGCAACCGCTGATGCTGACAACTCATCTGCAATCTTTAAACTCCTTATAATCATAGGCACTAAGACATATTCAAAAGCACGCAGC
>JANQLN010000074.1 GCA_028280575.1 Clostridia bacterium | reverse complement strand
GAGTTATATTTAAAAGAAGTGGAGAACAAAAATCTCCGTTATTCTTGAAAATGCGTTGACAATACATTATGATAAATGTGAATGATACGCTACACTAGTTTAATTTTAATAATTTTGACCATTATCGTTTTTACTTAAATAAATATCCAAAGCTTTTATTCCCCTTCTTGCAACTTTAATAAATAAAACTGTACAATAAATTGTTAATACTAAAAGTGGAACATATAAAAATATAAGCAATATTAATAATTTTATTCCTTCTGTCCCAAATGCCATAATAATACCCCCTTATATCCTAATATTACTATACATTATTTCATACTTGCCTGTACATATCAAGATATTCAATTCGCACTAATTAAAAAAAAAAGAACTGCTTTTCAACAGCTCTTTAGCCACATATTAAAAATATATTCTTTGCCCTGCTCCGCTTTTATCATTCGATAATTAAGATTATTGGCTTACATACTCCATAACTTCAAAGCAGATGATTTTATCCAGAACAATGTAATCCTTTCTGCTTACAAAAAATTTTTAAAACAACAAAAAGGCAATGACATTGTGCACTTTTCACAATAATATTAAAGCCTGAAAATCCTTAGATATCAATGTTTTACAGGCTCTTCACATCTCTCAAGTGTCAAATATGGGTTTAAATACAAAACTTCAATGATGCCATTTTAACATGGTGTTTTTTGCTTGTCAATTTCAACTTTTTTTCAAACTTGTCAAACCCTCTCAAACGTATCTGAATTACTACTCAGTGGTTAAATCTCGAAAAAATATAGTTGACCCCTTTTCATTTTTTAACTGCAAGCCCATAGCCGCTAGAGCTACAGGTAAAGTAATAGTTATATCTCTGAGTATTTCATCAACAACACTATAGCCAACTCCAATATTATAAAACATAATAGTTATCAATGAAGTTCCAGAATCAGTCTTAGCCTTAAATCGAACTTTGGTAACTTCAGGTGGCTCCATGGGTAAAGGAAAACTTGCACCAGGAGCTAATTCTGTAAAAATGTTATATAACATTAAACCATCTCCAATACATTTTATGTTAACTATTACTATGATATGTATAAGCAATACAAACTGTTCATATATTATTTATTCTGCAACTAAAAAAAGAGCCTAACCTTTTTTGATTAGACTCTTTCAAAGTACTTATTTAAAGTAATTTGTATAATATATGCAATATAATCCTACGCCTTAACCTATTTACCTTAATAATTTAAAATGTTCTTCTAATAATTCAGCAGTTCCTTCTACTGAACTATATTTATCTCGAACAAAGCATTTAAACCCACTTTTTATTGCAGTTTTATACTCTATTTTTGTGATGTTTTCAACTACATTCAATATGTTCTCCAATGATTTTTGTGGATTTGATAATGTCATAATGCAATTATACATATCTTGCTTATCCTGCCTCTTAAAGTATTCATCCCTTGATAGTTTAGGATCAGCAATTAAAAAAGCTACTCTATCAAAAGATGAAATTTTCTTAAATATATTTGGAAAACAATGAACATCAACTATAATTGGTATATCTGATGGCATTTTGACTAAGTCCAGAATAATCATACTCATTTGCCTTTAGGATTCAACCCCATCTGTAGGTCAAGGGCCGCAGGTTCAAATCCTGTCGCTCCGACCAGGGATTTCAAGGTTTTTTGAAATCCTTTTTTATAGTAATAATACGCAGCAAACCCATGAAAATTATATAATCTTTCTACGGTTTGCTGCTGGGTTTTGGGGGGGTATTTTCAAACCTTAGTATATTTTATTCAACATTATGTCAATTTGTTACACTTTTTTCTTTTGTATTTTTATTCATATTAGCCATGGGGCTTAAACACAATAGCTGCGATAAAACCAAATATAATTGCTGCAGAAATTCCGGCACTGGTGACTTCAAATATTCCTGTAAGTACACCTATTATACCTGTTTTTTCAGCTTCCGCAAGAGCGCCCTTAACAAGAGAATTCCCAAAACTGCTTATGGGGATAGTAGCTCCGGCCCCTGCAAATTTTACAATAGGCTCGTACAAATCAAATCCGCCCAATATGGCACCCGCTACCACAAGTGCAGTCATTGTATGAGCCGGTGTAAGCTTGAATCCGTCCATGAGAATTTGCCCTATCACACATATAGCCCCGCCAATTAAAAATGCCCAGATTATTTTATCCATACCCTGATCCTCCTTTAATTTTCAATACTAACAGCATGAGCTATACTTGGTATGCTCTCTCGTTGCTGGTAAGACATTGGAGATAATAGTGCGCCGGTTGCTATTATAAGAATTTTTTTTATCTCCCCTCTTTTCATCCTGTTAAAAAAATGTCCGAAAGTTACAGTGGCTGCGCAAGCACATCCGCTGCCGCCGGCAAATACCTTTTGATTCTCTTTATATATAATCATACCGCAATCGGTGAATTTTTCAGCCGGCATATTCAATCCTTTGTCGCTTAATAACGTTGATGCTATATTATGCCCTACCTTTCCAAGATCACCTGTTGCAATAATATCGTAATATGTGGGATCAATATTCATATCCTGGAAATGGTTTACAATGGTATCAACAGCCGCCGGAGCCATAGCTGCTCCCATATTGAACGGATCCGACACACCCATATCTATAACTCTGCCTATAGTAGAACAAACAACTTTTGGGCCTTCACCGCTTTTTCCAACCAGAGCGGCTCCGGCACCCGTTACCGTCCACTGAGCTGTTGGCGGCTTTTGGGAACCATATTCGGTAGGGTACCTGTACTGCTTTTCTGATGCTGCATTATGGCTCGATGTTGCTGCCAAAGCATTTTGTGCAAAACCTGTATTAACTATTAATGATGCCAGGGTCAGTCCTTCCATTGAAGTAGAACACGCGCCATAGAGCCCAAAATAAGGTATTCCAATAGTCCTGGCGGTAAAATTACTTGACGTAATCTGATTTATCAAATCACCGCTTAGCATAAATTCAATGTCATTGTTTTGAAGGTTTGCTTTTTTAATAGCTATACTGCAAGCTTCTTCCAGCAGCTTTTTTTCTGCCTTTTCAAAGCTGTCCTCTCCAAGCCATAAGTCTTTATGGAGTATATCAAAATCATCGACTATTGCCCCTTCCGATTCATGAGGACCACCTACGGCTGCCGAAGATATAATTACAGGTTTATTTTCAAAAACCCATGTCTGATTCCCCTGCTTCATTATATCACTCCCAGCTCTTTTAATACTATTTTTACAAATGCTACAACAAAAGCAGAAAATACACCGAAGGCAATAACAGGACCTGCAAGCTTGAACATATTTGCTCCTACTCCCAATACATATCCTTCACTTCTATGCTCTATTGAAGCAGAAGCAATCGTATTTGCAAAACCCGTTATGGGAACTGCAGTACCTGCACCTGCCCACTGGGCAATATGATCATAGATGCCCAGTCCCGTTAAAATTACTGCAATTATGATAAGTACGGCAATAGTAGGATTTCCTGCTGTAATTTCATCAAAATCAAAATATGTTTTGAAAAATACCTGTACCAGTTGTCCTATAACGCATATGGTTCCCCCTGTTATAAACGCTTTTATACAGTTTGAAAAAATTTTTCTTTTAGGCTCCAGCTTGCCTGAAAATTTCAAATATCCCAACTGTTCATTATTGAGTTCCTTATTTCTTTTACCAGGCAAAAAATCATCTCCATTCTTAAAATTCATTAATAATTTTTGCTTATCATACTGTTTTAATACATAATTTTTTTGTCAACAATTCTATCACTTGCCAATAATATTAAAATTCATAGAAATAATTGGCAATATCTTTTTGTTGTGATATAATATCATAGTTTTTTGGTAAATATTTTAAATATATAATAAAAGCCAAAATTTTTATGAATAAAGAGGTTTGCGTTGTATCAGTTTAAAATAAGGAGCATACTAAATATTGTATAACTTTTTATTCATACTGCTAAAATTTAGTATTGCTCCATTAAAAAAATCGTAACATGAGCAAAAATGCCTGAATGCTTTATTTTGGCGATACATATTTATATATTAAATAAAAAAAGCAGGTGATTAAAATGAAGGAAATATTAAAAAATAAAACACATATATTAACAGGAGCTGTTATTTTTCTTGTAATTACTAATGCAGTCAGCTTATATTATTTTTTTACGGTAAGAGATTATGTTGACAAATACTATGAGCAGGAAGTGTTTGTCCAGGGCAGCATTCAGCAAATAAATGAATACAAGGATACTGTTAATGAATATGTATCTTCACTGGAAACCTACAAAAGCGAAATCGAAGTGCTAAAAAAAGACTATACTTCCCTTTTGGACGAATATGAAGCCGCCCTGGAAGAAACAGAGCACTTAACTTTATTAAACGAGCAAATGCTCCCTGTATTTGAAAAATGGACCCTATATGAAAAAAGATATGGAAAGTCGGACAGGGCATCATATAACCGGGAAAAAGTCAATATTTCAAATATGGAAAAACACAGGATGCGCATTACTGCATATACAGAATATGAATGCGACAAAGAGCCGGACCATCCTTTATTCGGAATTACCGCAAGCGGTAACAGGGTAAGTGAGTGGTTTACTGTAGCATCAGGCCCTGAACTCGCATTTGGAACAAGGATATATATACCCCATTTCAAGGATGAAGAAAACAGTGGGATGTTTGTCGTTGAAGACCGCGGCGGCGCTATTAAGGAAAATTGCATAGACGTATATATGCCGGACCGGCAAGAAGCAATTAAATTCGGCCGTAAATGGATGGATGTATATGTAATCAAATAATGCTGCTTATTTCCTCTACAGCGTTTATGGTATACTCAATATCCTCATACGAATTGAAGCAGGAAACACTCAGGCGCACCAGCCCTGTGTCATATGTTCCCAACACCTTGTGTGCAAGAGGCGCACAGTGGAATCCTGCCCTTGATGCGATTCTATATTTTTTATCCAAAATATCACTGGTTAATATAGAATCCTTATCTTTTATATTAAAAGCCGCAATCCCTGTATTCCTGTTTTCACAACTATACAATATAACGTTTTTAATTTCTTTAAGGCCTTCATGAAGCATTTTAACAAGTTTTTTCTTGTAATCTATTATATTGTCCAGTCCATATGCTTGTATGAATCCTATACCATGTTTCATGCCCACTATGCCGGGAGTATTTAATGTGCCGCTTTCAAGCAAATCCGGCATAAATGGAGGCTGCTGTATATTTTTAGAATTGCTTCCTGTGCCGCCGGTCATAATTGGTTCTAATTTTACTCCCTTGCGTATACACAAACCACCTGTACCTTGGGGCCCGAAAAGACCTTTATGGCCCGGAAAAGCAAAAATGTCCACACCCAGCTCTAAAAGGTCCACAGGCATACTTCCTGCGCCCTGGGCACCATCCACTAAAAAGGTAATCCCATGCTCCCTGCACAAATCGCTTATTTCTCTAATAGGCATTATTATGCCGTTTACATTGGAAGATGATGTGCAAGCTAACATGGACGTATTGCTTTTTATACTCTTTTTCATTATGCCTAAATTGGGAAACCCGCTTTTATCACAGTCAATAATAGTATATTCAATACCTAATATTTCCTTGAGATAATTAATAGGCCTTAATACTGAGTTATGCTCCATTGCAGTCAATATTACATGGGAATTTGGTTCCAGGAAGCCACATATGGCAATATTCAGAGCTTCGGTGGTGTTCTTTGTAAAGACAACATTCATTGGATTATGTAAATTGAAAAAACGGCTAACACTCTCTCTTGCCGAGCTGACTTTTCTCCCGCACCGTATGGATAATTCATGCCCTCCCCTTCCAGGGTTTGCACAATATTCTTTCATACATTTGTATACTTCATCATATACTCTTTGCGGTTTAGGATATGATGTAGCTGCATTGTCAAGATATACCATTGAATCCTTCCGTTTTCCTAGCATTCATAATATCATATGAACAAAGCTTATATTGTGACTCCTACAGTCAAAAGAAAGTAAATTAAAGAGCTGCCTAAAAATTCTCATATATAAGTATTTTTTAGTACATTATGGAAACTTTTGACTTGACCTTGCTTAGATTTCCCAGCTTACCTGTGAGAGCGCCTATTTCATCGTTTGAACCATCCACAATTAGCGAAATAACGGATACATTTCTCTCTTTATAAGGTATGCCCATTCTACCGACTATAATATCACCATACATGTTCAAAATTTCATTTACTTTTTTTGAAGCTTCATCCCTGTCCTCTATTGAAATACCTACTACAGCAATCCTTTTCTCCATTCTTTCCTCCAATCCGCATTTTAAATATATAAATAATTATAGCATAATACCTCAGCCTATAAACAATCTTTTTTGCATGACTGTCCAAGCACCTATAAGTTTTCAAAATCATAGGATATATTAAGTTGCCATAAACCTATTACAAGATAATAAAAACGCTGGGGGGAATAAACATGCAACAAAAAAAATTCACTGTCATAGGCGGTGATTTAAGAAATTTAATATTAGCCAATCTACTTGTCAAAGAGTATCACAAGGTTGAAATATTTGGATTCAAAAACTCTTCTTTTGATACGGAACTGATAGAAAAACAAGGAATCGAGGAGGCAATACATAACTCTGATGTAGTTATAGGACCTCTCCCCTGCTCCAATGACAATGAAACTTTAAATGCTCCTTTCCATCCTGGCAGGATATATATAAACGACGTATTTAAACAGTTAAAAAAAAGCCAGATTTTCCTTGGAGGACATATTAGTAAAAAGCTTCTTCATCTATCCGAAATTAACAATGTCTATACTATAGATTATTTAAAAAGAGAAGAAATGGCAGTTCTAAATGCAATTCCAACCTCTGAAGGCGCTATCCAGATAGCTATGGAAGAGCTTCCGATTACATTGCACGGGTGCAAATCCATGATACTGGGTTTCGGAAGAATTGGGAAGACTCTCGCGAAAATGCTTATAGGCCTTGGCTGTAAGGTTTATGTAGAGGCAAGGAAATACTCAGACATTGCCTGGATTAAAAATTACGGGTATATACCTGTACATATTGAACAATTGGAGGATTACTTAAATGGCATGGAAGTCGTGTTCAATACAATACCAAATATAATCCTGGACAGCAAACAACTTAAGAACATCAATAAGGAATGCTTGATAATTGACCTTGCTTCCAAACCTGGAGGAGTAGATTTAGAGCAGGCAAAAACAATGGGATTGAAAACTATCTGGGCACTTTCCCTGCCGGGAAAGGTTGCTCCGCTTACCGCCGCACAAGCTATTAAGGAAACAGTATATAATATTTTAAGTGAACTGGGGGTATAAACATGTTGTTAAAAGACATCACAATAGGATTCGGGATTACAGGTTCATTCTGCACCTACAGCGAAATTCTCCCTGAGATGGAGAAAATGGTAAAAGAAGGAGCAAATGTAATTCCCATAATCTCGGAATCTGTTGACAAATGGGATACAAGATTTGGAACTGCCGCTGATTTAAAACTCAAAATCAAGGCTCTTACCGACAATAAAATACTTAAAACAATAGTTGAAGTTGAGCCGTTTGGTCCTAAATCTACCCTTGATATAATGCTTGTCGCACCTTGTACCGGCAACACTATGGCCAAGATTGCCAACGGCATTACGGATACGGCCGTTGTGATGGCTGTTAAAGCCCAGTTAAGAAACTCGAAACCTGTCGTACTGTCAATTGCAACAAATGATGCTTTAGGCGGCAATGCAAAGAACCTGGCTACAGTTTTAAATATGCAAAACATATATATTGTTCCTTTTTGCCAGGATGCCCCGGATAGAAAAAACAATTCCCTTGTTGCCAGACAGGAGCTTATCATAGCAACGGTAAAAGAAGCCCTAAAGGGAAAACAGCTGCAGCCTGTATTGCAGCAATAACAATACAGTAAAAAGTCCACTGGAAAAGCTGTGCATATAAATAAAGCATTTGTGCACAGGCTTCCGGTAGACTTCTAAGGAGCCTTGGACAGATGTCCTGTATAGATATTTTTGATTTTGCCAAATTTATTAAAAACAGGTGTTTTGATCAGGGCTCTCCATTATTTTCAGCACGTTAACACCGGTTACTTAACCGGCTCAATAAGGTCGTCAAGTTTAAACTTTTTATCCACATTGCCTACAATAGCCACCGACATGTTTTCCAGGTCAAGTACTCTGCTTATAACCTCATATGCCCTGTCAATTTTTACAGCATCTATTTTTGCAAGAATTTCATCCGGTGTATGAATATATCCCATAAGAATTTCAGCCTTGCCAATACCGTTCATTCTGCTGCCTGTACTTTCCAATCCAAGGATATAGTTACCTTTTAACTGGTCCTTTGCCCTTTGAAGTTCTTCCCTTTTAATCCCATTATTTAAAATATCCTTTACTTCTTTGATTATAAGGCTTATAACCTTCTTCAGGTGAAGCGGATTCATACCGGCATATATAGTATACATACCTGCACCCCGGTAGGATGAAGGATATGAATAGACCGAATAAACCAGTCCATATTCCTCCCTAATCCTCTGGAAGAGCTTTGAACTCATTGTACCGCCAAAAATATTGTTTACGGTAAGCAGGTCATAAAGTTCTTCACTGCCGTGCCGTACACCTTCAAATCCCATACAGAGATGAACCTGCTCAATATCCTTTTGTTTAATATTCACACCTTTTATATACTTGCTCAACCAATCCGTTTTTTCACTTTTTATATCCGACTGCCAATTGCCAAAATACTTCTCAATAAGCTCAAGGAGCATATGTTCATTAAAATTGCCTGCAACGGAAATTACAGTGTTATCAGGTAAATAATTCTTGTTTATAAATTCCCTCAGCACATTGTAATCCATTTTTTCCAGGCACCTTGCAGTACCAAGTATTGGCAATCCTAGTGAATCGCCTTTCCACATGTTTCTGGAAAGAATGTCATGGACTAAATCATCCGGTGTATCCTCATACATGCTTATTTCTTCAAAGATAACTTTTTTTTCCGTATCTACATCTCCAGGATTCAGCCTTGAATTAAAAAATATATCGGCAAGTACATCAACAGCTATACCAATATTTTCATCAAGTGTCTTTGCATAATAGCAGGTACATTCCTTTCCGGTGAATGCATTAAGCTGTCCTCCAATACCTTCTATGCTTTGGGCAATATCTTTTGAAGTCCTTTTTTCGGTACCTTTAAACAACATATGCTCAATAAAATGTGATATACCGTTATTCAATTCATTCTCACATCTTGAGCCTGTCCCGACCCACACTCCAATAGAGACAGACCTGAGGTAAGGTATACTTTCGTATACCAGCCTTACCCCATTGTCAAATATCTTTTTTTTAAACATTGTATCTCCTGATTGAGTTTTCCGCTGCAGTGCTGAACAAAATATATGCACCCATTAGGCACTGCAACGCAAAAACCCTCAATTATGAAATTTTATTCCTGCGGAAGTGCATCTTTTCTTGAAAGGTTGATTCTTCCCTGTCTGTCAACTTCAATAACCTTGACAAGAACTTCATCTCCAATTTTTACAACATCCTCAACCTTTTCAACCCTTCTTTTTTCAAGCTTTGAAATATGGACAAGGCCTTCCTTACCGGGAAGAAATTCTACAAAAGCACCAAAAGGAAGTATTCTTTGAACAGTGCCGAGGTAAACCTTACCAACCTCAATATCTCCGGTAATGCCTTTTATAATTTCAAGTGCCTTTTGACCGTCCTTCTCGTCAGTTGATGCAATAAATACCCTTCCATCATCCTCAATTTCAATTTTAACACCGGTTTCCTGGATAATTTTATTTATTATCTTGCCCCCCGGCCCTATAACATCGCGTATTTTATCGGGATCAATATTTGTAGTTATAATTTTCGGCGCATACTGTGAAAGGTCCTTACTGTACTCAGGAATAGCCTTTAAAATTACTTCATCAATTATTTTTATCCTGCCTTCCCTGGTAAGCTCAAAAGCCTTCTCAATTATTTCATAGGAAAGTCCGTCTATTTTAATATCTACCTGTATTGATGTAATACCTTTTTTTGATCCTGCTACCTTAAAGTCCATATCTCCAAAAAAATCTTCCACACCTTGTATATCAACAATTGTAACAAATCTGTCCGGATCATTTTCATCGGTTACAAGACCTGCCGATATACCCGCAACAGGTGCTTTTATAGGTACGCCGGCATCCATCAAGGCAAGGGTGCTGCCGCAAACACTGCCTTGTGATGTGGAGCCGTTTGACATTAATACCTCCGATACAACCCTTATAGCATACGGAAACTCTTTTTCATCCGGTAAAACAGGAATCAGGGATTTTTCCGCCAGGGCCCCATGTCCTATTTCTCTTCTTCCCGGCCCCCTTGAAGGCCTTGTTTCGCCTACGCTGTAAGAAGGGAAATTATAATGGTGCATATATCTTTTCTCTTCTTCAAGATCAACACCGTCAAGCATTTGGACTTCTGCTAATGCCCCTAATGTTACAATGCTCAGGACCTGCGTCTGTCCCCTCTGGAAAAGACCTGAACCGTGGGTCCGGGGAAGTATGTTAACTTCTGCAGAAAGCTCCCTTATTTCCTCTAGGCCTCTCCCGTCAATCCTCTTATTCTCTTCAAGTATATATTCCCTTACTACTTTCTTTTCAAGCTTATATATGCTTTCGTTTATTTCGTTTTCCATTTCGGGATATTTTTCGGTAAAATATTCCTGGACATCCTTCGTAAGGACTGCAAGACTATCCTCTCTCACCTGCTTGTCCTCAGAAAGAACAGCTGTGCGCATTTTTTCATAAGCATACTCCTTTACATCGTTGACTATATCATCAGGAGCTGCCGCCGATTCGTATTCAAACTTGGATTTGCCTATTTCTCTTACCATACCTTCAATGAAATCTACAATATTTTTGATTTCTTCATGTCCTTTTTTTATAGCCCCCAGCATAACATCATCGGGTATTTCATTTGCACCTGCCTCAATCATGGTTATTTTATCCCTGGTGCCTGCCAGAGTAACAGCCATATCACTATTTGCACGCTGCTCCGTATTTGGGTTTACGATAACTTCACCGTCAACATACCCCAATAATATCCCGGCTACAGGACCATTAAACGGTATATCTGATATTGCTATTGCTGCAGACGATCCAATCATTGCCGCAAATTCAGGTGAATTATCCTGGTCCACAGAAAAAACCTGGTTTATAATTGTTACGTCATTCCTCATATCGGACGGAAATAATGGCCTCATAGGTCTGTCAATCATACGTGATGTTAAAACTGCTTTTTCAGATGGTTTTCCTTCTCTTTTAATAAAACCGCCCGGAATTTTACCTACTGCATAAAGTCTTTCTTCATAATCAACGCTTAAGGGAAAAAAGTCCACTCCTTCCCTTGGTGTCTTTGAAGCTGTCGCAGTTGTAAAAACAATAGTATCCCCATATCTTACAAATACTGCTCCATTAGCCAGTTGTCCCATTTTTCCCGTTTCAATTATCAGCTCTCTTCCTGCAATTTGTGTCTTGAATTTCTTATACATGTAACTCCTCCTTGTTAACTTGAACACAGACTGTAGCTTGTAGATTCTACACCAGGCTTGTACACGGTGCACAATCTACCTTCTACTGTCTGTAATTCAAGTATTATTTGGTACTAACGTCTCTAATTTTTGCAATACATCCTTTAATACACAAAAATTTCAAAAGTCATATTGCATAGAATTATTACGTTACATTATAGTATTAACAATTCTTTAATAAAACAAACAAAGAGCGGATAATTCCGCTCCATATAATCATTTTCTGAGGTTAAGCTTTGAAATGATATCTCTATATCTTTCCATATTAACCTTCATAAGGTAATTGAGAAGCCCTCTTCTCTGACCTACCATTTTTAAAAGTCCTCTCCTGGAATGATGATCCTTTTTATGAATCTTCAAATGCTCATTTAAATGATTGATTCTTTCAGTCAAAAGAGCAATCTGCACTTCCGGTGAGCCGGTATCATTTTCATGCACCTTGTAGGTATTGATTATTTGTTCCTTTTTTTCCTTTAGCATTATTACTTAAGCCTCCTTTTTTTAATCGCCAACATCCCTGTAACCGGTCGGAGTTTTCCGAAAACACAGACATTGGTTTTAATACTCTTAGTATTCTAACATAATCAATATGTAATGTAAATAATTATAAAAAAACAAATGGAATTTTTCTCAATTTTTTACCATACCTTAATCTATTTATTATAGCATATAAGGCATACCATATCACCTTTTTAAAACTTCAGAATATTATGTTAATATAATCCCTTAAATTGGAGGTATTTATTTTTATGTATCATATTAATAAAACATGCCAGGAAGCCCAGATTCCATTTATGCCTTTGCAGCCAAAGCTCGCTAATGCCTATGTGCCTTTTCAGTATATGACCAATGTTTATGCACCTGCCGAAGGTTTGAAAAAAGGTACAATATTCCCTGAGCTATATCAACCCTATGATGTAGAGCCTTTATATAAAGAGCAATGAATTGGAGGTGTAAAATTTGGATAAATATAGTAATGACAGAGAATCGCTTATGAAAGAAATTATGGCTATGGATTTTACTTTATATGACCTTAACCTGTATCTTGATACACATCCATGTGACGGAAGGGCACTCATGCTTTACAACTTAAGTGTGCAAAGGGCCCTTATGTTAAAAAGCATGTATCAGAATATGTATGGACCTATAATACAAAACTGTTTTACAAGTACTTGTCCGTGGCAGTGGATTGAAAGTCCATGGCCTTGGCAGAAAGGAGTTTGAATATGTGGTATTATGAAAAAAAGCTGGAATACCCTGTTAAAATAAAAAACAGCTGTCCTAAAATGGCCCGCTATGTTATTACTCAATATGGAGGTCCTGACGGTGAGCTCGGTGCATCATTGAGATATCTGAGCCAAAGATTCAGCATGCCTACGAATGAAGCCAAGGGCATTTTGAATGATATTGGAACTGAAGAGCTTGCCCACCTGGAAATGGTAGGTACAATGGTACATCAGCTGCTTAAGGATGTACCCGTAGACGTATTGGAAAAAGAAGGCCTGGGGGCATATTATTCGGACCATGACCATGCAGTTTATCCTGTAAATGCTTCCGGCGTACCATTCACAGCCGCAGCTTTCCAATCCAAGGGAGACCCGGTAGCGGACCTTGTTGAAGACCTGGCAGCCGAACAAAAAGCAAGGGCAACTTATGAAAACCTGATTAATCTTGCACAAGACCCTGATGTAATAGACCCTTTGAGATTTTTAAGGGAGCGTGAGGTGGTGCATTTCCAGCGTTTTGGTGAAGCCCTGAGAATTGTTCAGAATAAACTGGCCCAGAAAAAATATTTCATTAAGAAGCCTTATTAGATATGAACAAACTCCTCATCACAATACTAAGAACTACTGATAAACTATCAGTAGTTCTTAATTTGCGTCAAAAATGCAATATACATCTAAGTAGCGAACCTTACCAGTTTATACAATAAGTATTTTCATCACTCTACTGGTGAAATAATCATAGCATTTACTTCTTAAACACATCGTAAATATTACATGATAATAGGTATGGGTAGCATTTCAAGTTTTCTATCCTCTACCCATGTGTTTCCTTATCACCCTGATATGTGGGACAGTGACGGTTACGACATGTTGTCATAATCTTTATATACATATAGATGAACTCCAATTACAGTCTGCGGTTAATTCAAATCCACTTACTATGATATTTAACTGACAGCAAAATGCCACCTCTCAAGATGGCACTTTGTTTACTCTCTGCAGATAAATGTGGAGTTGAAATATTATAATTCAAATTTCCGGTATGCTCATTTTGTTCCATATCTAAAATGGTGAATAACACCAAATAAATATATTCGTTGCGACACAGTTGCTTTAAAATTCTGGCCTTAACAACAATCCCAACATCTGCTCAACTGAATATGCAACCTTTAACAGTGTTGTTTCATCAAATCGTCTTGCTATAAAATAACAATCCATCGGCAATTTATCTTCTTGTTGTCCGATAGGGAGTATTATACTTGGAAATCCGGTATATGGTGCGATGATATTGTTAAATGTCCTACATAGAATGACATCAATATCATATTTTTCAAATATTTCATCAAACGCATCAATTACATTTTCTCTTTTACACAATTCAATCAAATACTCGGGTTCGGTTATATTACCCGAACTACTATTTTCAATTAAGGTTAAATTGCTTTGTCCATATTTTAATGCTGTTTCTGCATGAGTTTCATTATATGCAATAATATCGCTAACTGTTTTTACATCTACATAATCGCCAAGTTTTGATAGATAATGATTCATGCTCGCTTTGAATTCATGACGTGTCATGTGCCACATGTTAAGATTAAAATTAATTTCTACATTGTCTGTCAAAACAGCTCCAGCATCAGAAAGCAAGCAGCAAAATTTCTTAAAGTCTTTTTGCCTTTCTTCGGCCAATGAAAGTTCATTGGCATTGTTCGGATGATAAATACCAATTTTTACACCTTGAAGTCCATTATTAACAAAGCAATCTGTATAGTTAATTTCCGGTTGTGTGTGTGTCGACACATCTTTGGGATCTACACCGGAAATCACTTTAAGTAAAATTGTCGCATCTTCCACTGTTCTTGCCATAGGACCTGCGGTATCAAATGTATTTGAAATAGGAATAATTCCGTTGCGACTTACAAGTCCAAGTGTGGGTTTTACACCGACAATTCCGTTCTGACCAGCAGGAGAAACAATAGAACCACAGGTTTCTGTTCCTATAGCTGCAGTACATAATCCAGCCGCAACTGCTACTGCTGAACCGGAGCTTGAACCACTTGGTGTTTTTGCTCTATTGTAAGGATTTATAACCTGTTCTCCACGGGAACTATAACCATCTGGCATTTCACCATCTGTCATAAAGTTTGCAAATTCTGTCATATTCGCTTTGCCAAGAATAACAGCATCCGCTTCACGAAGTTTTTTTATTATATATGCATCGTATGGAGCAAAATTGTTTTGAAGAGCTACTGAACCGGCACTCGTATGTAGTTTGTCCTCGGTATTGATATTATCTTTTATCAAAACAGGTATTCCAAACAATTCTCCTCTTTTTTCTGCTGATTGTAGTTTCTTATCTAAATTGTCGGCAATAAACAGTACATCTGGGTTAATTTCCAAAACAGCATGTAATCCATTTTCACATGAATCTATCTCTGCTATTCTTGATAAAAAAGACAAAACAAGCTCTTTTACTGTTAATTCATTTTTTACAAATGCAGATTGAATCTGTAGAATTGTTGCGTAAACATACTTTGAAGTATTCACAAAATCCTCCTTACCACACTTATATATTCACCATCAGCCTTTAAACATTTTTCGTCATACGCAAAATATACATAATTATATGTTCACATTATCAATAAATCAACTCTTTTTAATAAAACTCTTATTTTAGCAATATTTGCACAATCCCACGTCTATAACAATTCGACATTTTCCATTGAACTCCTTCCAAAATTATCAAATTTATCATCGCAAGTTTCGACATTTAGCAAAAATTGTATTCACGACTACAAAATAAAGCAGCCATAAAAAATGGATAAACTTTCTACAATCTATCCATCACTCAATAGTTCTATATATCTCTAGATATGTACCGCCTTATTAAAACTCTTGTTAATACTATCATTTTCTCCCATATGTAATAAGCAAACCCTGTACTTTTAGAAATGCTTTTTTGGATTCAGTGTTTCCAAAATATTCTGCTATTTTGGCTTGCATTTTTATATAGGCTTCCGCTTCAGCTCTATCAACTCCCCGATTCATGAATAATTCAATTGTATTTTCCCGGCTTGATATACTAAACGATTTATCCTAACTCCACTGCTGTTACCGTAGGTTAGCTGTTTTCTATGCAAACCAGGCCATAGATAGCATTTTCAAAAGCGATGTACCCATAGCTTTTGAAAAAATTATACTACCTGTAAACTTTAAACTGGTAATGGTTCACTACTTAGTACTATCCTTCCTGCACATAATCCATTGCCTTTTTGCTGAGTTCCTTAACACTTAAGTCCTTTAGCAAATCCTGTTGCCATTTTGTATAATCAAATGGCTCCTTTATAATAAGTGCAATAAATCTCTCAGCATCAACCTTGCCTAACTTCTCTATCAAAATGTTCATACCTTCAGTTTTAATTAAAGTATCAGTTCTCATTGTCAATCCTCCATTTCATTCAAAAAATCTATTGGGCTGACTATTTCAATTTCTTTTATATCAATATTAAATAGCTTTTTATCTGTAGTCAAAAAGTACTTGCATCCAGCATATACTGCGCATGATATGTGAAGTGAATCTTTCGCTTTAGTTCCCTGTACAGTCAGCTTTTCTGCAAAGCTTATAACATCCTCATTTTCCATGACGTTAACTGATGCAATATCTTTCCATTCTGATACAGTTTGTTTTCTTACATCAAATGGGTTTTGTCCATTTTCATAGTCAAGAATATATGACCATACCAGTTCATATTTCCTGTCAAGTATTTGTTGCTGCACAAAAAGCTTTGCTTCTGACTCCAAATAGATTTTTAACTTCTTTTGATCATCAAAAGGTCTGTTAAAGCAGCAATTATCCAAATATATCCTCATCACACATCACCTCCATTGCTTTTGTCTTTATATAATATTATATACATAAACCTTATTGTTAGCAATGTACCATGAGTTAATTTATTGTAGTTATTACATAATTGTTTACTCTCTAAATTTTTGAATAATTCTCCTGCTGATAGCATAATTTAATGTCTGATTGATAACCATATAATCTTAGGTATTTATTCATAAATTCTTGTAACGATTAGAATTGTTTTTATTGTTGTGCTAATATGCATTTTATAACGCTGTATAATAATATGAGAAAACATACCTATATACATTTTCTGCTTATACCCAAGGGCATTTTGAATGATATTGGAAATGAAGAGCTTGCCCACCTGGAAATGGTAGGTACAATGGTACATCAGCTGCTTAAAGATGTACCCGTAGACGTATTGGAAAAAGAAGGCCTGGGGGCATATTATTCAGACCATGACCCTGCAGTTTATTGGTCGCATTGAATATATTGCTCTTGTATATAATGTTTATTTAAGCGTAATATGCTGCGAACTTTTGAAGAATATGGAGACTTCGCATTGTCAAGTAAAAAATAGCAATGATGAAGAAATAACTGATCTTCTGATAATTTAATCATTTTTTTGTTCCTCCTGTAAATCCAAGATATCTACTGCTCCTGCAAATCGTTTCAAGAGGACATCGCTATCGCTTCGGTGTGAAATTAATATTACAGTT
>JANQLN010000071.1 GCA_028280575.1 Clostridia bacterium | reverse complement strand
CAATACTTCGTTGTCGTCAATCGGAATACGGAAAGTATTCCTCAATCCTCCGCCTTATCTTGCAAAAATCATCCTCGTCGCAAATCCAATATTTTAAATGACGCAAGATACTAGTTATTCGCTAGCACACATCTTTTGCCTTATTAATACAATATATTGAATAAGAATTTTTAACAAATTTATTTACATACCATGTTGGGGGTGTATCATTTGGATAACAAAAGGTATGGTCGTCAAAGACCGGTAAAGCTTGTAAAAAAAGATGATTCTGAAAATTTGAAAAAGAAAGTCTTACCGCTGGAGGTTATAGAAGAAAAAGCAGAGGAAAATGAAAAAAATGTATTGTGGAATAGTGTAAATCCAGCAGCCACAAGCATCAGGCCGTTCTTTTCGGATTATAATAATTGTTGGTACATAATAGTCATAATAGTAGTTGCATTAGTGCTCCTGTGTTTAAGCTGCAATCCATACTAGTACCTTGCGTCATTTAAAATAAGGTTTGTAGTGCTAATTGATTGTGTCCATATTTACCAGGTTGACATTGCTGTCCGCATACCGGCACGCAAGCTCAACTTCTCTTTGTTTACAGGTAAAGAGTAATATTTGCCTGTCTTTGGACATATCAGAAAGTATTTTAAGCGTACTCTTTATTCTATTATCATCATATTGGGCAAAAATTTCATCAAGAAAAAGCGGTATTTTTTCATTATTCATTTCAATAACCTGTATCATAGCTATTCTCATTGCAAGATACATCTGTTCAACAGTGCCCCCGCTTAAATTCATTACACCGATAATCTCCTTTGTTTCAGGAACCTTTACCCTTAAATCCAAATTGTCGTCCGCCCTTAAATCCAGATATCTTGACGAGGTTATCCGGGAAATATTTTCATTAAGCTTTTTTCGCAATATAGGGGCAAAATTACTTTTCAAATAGTCAGCCGAAGCTTTAAGAACTTCCATTGCAATATTTAAAGAAGATGCCTTTTCAGATAATATGGAAGCTCTTTCATTAAGCTCAGCCAGCCTCTCTTCAACATATTGAATTTCTTCTCCCGGATTATAATTGTCAATAAGAGTCTCCATTTTATTTATTTCAAAATTTTTATCATTAATATATCTGGAAATATATGCTTCATATTCACTTAAGCGGCTTTCGAGCCTTTCAGTTTCTAATTTTTTATCTTTCTTAATTTCACATATAATATCCGATAGTATTTTGTCTTTAATGGAAGGACTCATATTAAATTTATTAATATTATGGCTTGTATCATTTTTTTCAAGCCGTGCCTCAAAATCTTTTACTCCGTCAATAACAGCGTCAGCATCTGTTATTGCCTTTTTTAAAATATTTCCGGCTTTTTCATACATGCCCGATCTTAATTGCTCAAGATGTGTAAGCTTGTCTTTAAGATGCTCTGTTTTGGTTAAGTTAAATTCAATAGCATTAATTCTTTCAACAAATTTCTTTATTTTTCCAATACAGGGCAGTTCATTGGGACAGCTTATAATCCCGCATTCAACAAGCATTTTTGAGTACATTTTCATTATATCATTTATTTTCTGCCTGCAGGTTGTCTCTTTCATTTTCAAATTTTTTAATTTTTCCTCCTCATACTCAAGCTTTTGTGCAACGGCTTCATTTTTAGCTGTTTGTCTTACAAAGTCCTCATAGCTGTCCACTCCGGTTTTACTATAAATACTATTTATTCCCGCCTTTACGGCATTAAGCCTTCTATCGTTTTCCATATTTTTACTGTTCAAATGCTTATGCTCGCCTTCATTAACCAGTATATCTTTTTTCATTTTACCAGTCATAATTGACAAATAGCAAAAAGCTGCTGCCATCGGTACGGTCGCAAAAAAGCCATACCGGACCCCTGCGAAGCCGGAAACTAAAGTTAAAACCGTGAGAAGTCCCATGACTATCTTATATATGCCAAAAATTTTCTTTTTTCTTTTTGCCTTTTGCAAATATGATTCGGCCCTCTTCACCTTGTCCCCATACCCCTCGTTTTCCAGGACGGATAACTCATTCATTAACTCTGCCAGCTTTTTATTTAAGAATTTTGCATCACAGGGCCCCTCTTTTAATTCAAAATACTTTAACAGCTCTGATTTGTTTTTTTCAGCATTTGAAATTTCCTTGCGAATTTCCCCCCATTCTTTATCCAGTCCGTACATTTTTTCAATATCTATTTGCATACGGATTACATCAGAGCTTGAATAGTTTGAAAATACGGCAGATTCATCAATAGAAGCCTCAGCTTGCTCCAGGATAAATTTATTTTTATTAAATTCCTTATTAAGATTGACCACATTATCCGATATTTTTTTTAACTCAGCCAGCTTTTGTTTCATATTTTCAAAATCACCATATTTAGCAAGCAGCTTAAATATACCCTTTATAGCAGCCATCTTTTCAAGAGCTATTTTTCTTTCCTCTTTTAACGCCTTACAGCCTTCCATTATCTTTAGCATATCAGCATTTTTTTTAAAGAGGCCTTCCTTTTTTTTAAGAAGGCTTTGAATTTCACTGTTTATAAGATCCAGGGGTTTAGTACTGGTCTTACCGGTTCCAATACGGTCCTTAAGTGTATCGCCAAGGCATTTTTCGGCTATTTGAAAGGATGTATCCTCATAACCTGTTTCCATTGCATTAATCAGCCTGCTTTCCAGCTCGCTGCTCCTGCTTATACCTCCGGAGGTTTTCATCTGTTCAATAAAGGCAGTCTTCTCAAAGCACTGTTCACTTATGCCCAAATGCTTCTGTGCAGCCAGAAGATTTTTTTTGCCGTCAATTTCAAATTTTTCATTTATATTATTAAATTTGCTGTCAAAAACATTTATTTCCCCATTTTGAAAATTTCTTTGAATCCTGTATGCTTCACCGCTGTCAAGCATATATTCAATACTTCCCTTGAACTGGTCAATATTCCACGGCTTGTACCTTTTAACAGGCGGCAGTACTCCTTCCTTTGAAACCCTGCCTCCTTTAAGCCCATACAATACGGCTTTGATAAAGCCCTGAAGAGTACTTTTTCCCGACTCATTGCATCCATATATCACATTAAGCCCGCCGCAAAGCTCGATGTCATGGTTCTTTAATTTACCAAAGCCTTTAATTTCAAGCCTTTTTATATACATCAACTACCTCCGCCATGATATTTAAAGCTTTATTTCTCCGTTTTCAAGAGCCTGTACTCCATAATCAAGAGCCCTTCTTAATATTTTCAACTCTTCTTCCTTTTTGCTCTCCTTGATTTTCTCAAGCATATTTTCAACAAAAAGTCCTTTTAAGCCGCCATCCTTAACCAGTTTTCCAATATTTAAGCATGGTCTTGTTTTATCTTTTATTTTCAAATGGTATACCTTTTTATATATCATATTTCCTACTGCTTCCAAATCAATGCTGAATCCATCTTCAACCGTTCCGGCAAGTGTAATTTCAACAAGCCCGTCATGCTTGTCCAAAGCGTAAACAGCTTTATTTATACTGTCCGCAGCTTCCTCATTGCTTAAGCACCTGTCGAGGACCACTTCAAACCTTATATATTCACAGAGCGCGGTTTTATTGAAAACCATATCCGTCTCATCTTTATTTTTACTTATATATCCCTTTAATACCCCGTGCTCCCCAGGCTCGTCAAAGCCCAATGGTTCAGGGCTGCCCGGATTGTAAACACTGCATTGGCCCTCTTTAACAAAATAGTTGTGAAAATGTCCGGCAGCAATGTAATCCATACCTGTATGAGAAAGTTCATCCATGCTAATTGGATTGTATTGCCTTCCCATCTTTATATCCAGTGTACCGTGCAGCATTAATATATTTATGCGCCCGGTATTTTTTGGGGGAGGAATTTTTATTCCGGGTACAAAATAATATACGCATGTATTTAAATCTTCAAAATCAATTTTATTACTGCCGCTTCTTAATATATAAACATTTGAAGGCCATTCATAATTGGCATAGTATGAATTGCTTACATATGGGTCATGGTTTCCTGGTATTATAACAACTTTTGTATTCATTATATCTGCAAACTTTTTTCCGATAAAGGCTATTGTTGATTTACGCACATAGCTGTGTTCATAAAGGTCACCGCATATTAAAAGAAGGTGGGCTTTATGATCCTTTGTTAATTTGATTACCCTGCTGAAAACATCAAGCAAATCCTGCCTTCTTGAATCAGACTTATTTCCCCAATTTCCCAGAGAGCTGAAGGGGGCATCCAGATGAAAATCAGCACAGTGAACAACTTTTATTCTGTCCAGGAAAATAACCTCCTCAAAATATTTTTATTCAGTTTCAATAACGGCATATGCAACGGCGTGGCTTTTACAGTGTGAAAGGCTTAAAGATATGCCTTTACCTTTCATTTTCCCAAAAATTTCTTTTGAGCCGCTTGATAAAACTACATACGGTTTTCCATTGCCATTGTTAAGTATTTCTATATCCCGCCATTTGACACTGCCTGTAAAGCCTGTACCGAATGCTTTTGAAACGGCTTCCTTAGCTGCAAACCTTGCCGCATAGCTTTGGAATTTTGCACCATTTCTTGCCTCGCAGTAATTTATTTCATTTTCGGTAAATACTCTCTTCTTAAATGCATCGCCCGTACTTTCCATTGATTGCATTATACGGTCGATTTCAACTATATCTACTCCACAGTAAACAGCCAAAAAAATCACCACCCCTATTATTATATAATAACAGTGATTTTTTTGCATTTAAAAATCAAAGATAAATCACTTCTTATCTGTCTTAATTTAATTCGAGCATGTTCTCCGCCTTTTCCCTGGCTCTTTTCTTCCGGATGCCCATATCCATTTTTTTTAGCCTCATCTCAACATCCTCTTCATTTAAGGATTGCATTGCCTTTGCACGTGCAGTTTTAATATTCACCACATCCCTTGCCCTATCTATATTTTCATTTAGCCTGTCAATCTGTTTATTTCCATTTGAGTATTGTGCATTCAATGCGGTAATATTTTCCCTTAAAGAAGCTATTTTTGCTTGAGACTTCATAGTCTTAAGCTCAGTGAGCCTGGAGTTCATTTCAGCTTCAAACACCGTATAGTCATCCCTGATCCGTGCTACCTCACCCATAGCTTTTTCATACATTTGCCTGCTTAACTCATAAGACTGCAAATAATCCTCTTCCTGTACAATCAATTCGGTTAAAAGGTCAATATCTCCCTGTTCCCTTGCTGCTTCTATCCTGGAATTAATCCGGTCCAGGCTTGTTTTTGAATTTACCATCTCAATTTTTATAAGCTCGGCATTTGTCTGGATCTCCAGAATTTGTTTCTCCGCATGCTGTTTCGTTTTTTCTATTTGGTTTTTTAGCTCATTGAGAAAAATATCCGGATTTTTTTCCTCCAATACATCCACACCTTTACCAAAAAAACCTTTAATCATTGTAGCAAACCTGCTTAAAACTCCCATACAATCCCCTCCAATATATTATATATATTAGATGAAGCCATAAAAAATTATATTTTTATTTAAATAATACAAGCTAAAAAAGCCAAACTAATACTACGGCAAAAAACATTGCTGGTCGATTTTCAGCTCAGCTTAAAGGTTTTTCGCTGCAATACTATAGAGGAGAGGAAGCTAAATTGGAAAACGTATCATTTAATGTACCCACTATATCATGCAGTATGTGTTCAAATAAAATAAAAGAAGGGGTAAATAATGTTGAAGGTGTTAGTAATGTAGACGTGGATTTAAAGCAGCAAACAGTAAATATAGAATATGACACCGGTCAGGTCAGCCCTGAAAAACTGGCCGATACAATTAATCAGTTGGGCTATGAAGTATTAGAATAAGCTTTTTATTCAATATTTTTACTGTTAATGGTTTTTGTTATGGTTGCCTGCTGGTTGTTAATGTGAAGTTCAGCAGCACTCCTTGCATCTTCAGGATTTTTGGAGGTTATTGCCTCAATAATTTTTGCATGCTCCTTCATAACATCTCCCGAGCTGCGGTAATCCTTAAGATAAATTACCCTGAACCTGTAAACCTGCTCACGCAGGTTATTTGCTATTTGTATAAGCTTCTCATTGCCAGATGCCTTATATATTATATCATGAAATTCTACGTCCTTTTTTATGGTTCCTTGAAGATTGCCCTTCTGCGCATATGCAATGAACTGCTTTTGAACATTGCACAGCTCCTTTAGCTCATTGTCCTTAATCCTAACAGCAGCCAGGGCGGTAGCCAGAGCATCAAGTGAAGCCCTTATTTCAAGCACATCTATAATATCCTTTGCAGAAAGTCCTGCTACATGTGCACCTTTTCTGGGTATCATATTCACCAGGCCTTCAAGCTCAAGCTTCCTGATTGCTTCTCTTACCGGAGTTCTGCTGACTCCCATTTTATCGGCCAGATGAACCTCCATCAGCCTTTGTCCAGGCTTTAACTCGCCCATGATAATAGCCTCTCTCAAAGTATTGAATATGACTTCTCTTAAAGGTTTATAATCGTTAAGTTTTACTTTACCAAGCTTTCCTGCCATTTTCCATTCTCCTTTTATTCCGCTTTCATAACTGTAAACTATCATTAAAAAATTGTCAACCAATACCCGCCAGTAATATATGGAACGTCTTTAATCCTTGCATTGTGCTTTTTGAAATACACAAAGGTTTTAGTGGATTTCAAAGGTCATAATACTTAGAATTAGGTTGAGGTAAGAAAACACCTGTAGCCTTTACTTTCAAATATCCTTGCAGCCTTCTTTGCATTTTCACGGCAATTAAAAATGCCAAACACAGTTGGCCCGCTGCCGCTCATCATGCTTCCCATAGCGCCGTATTCCAATAGCCTGTCCTTTATGCTTTTTAATTCCTCATATTTTTCCATAGTAACGCTTTCGAGCACATTAATCATATTTTCAGCAACATTTTTAATATCTCCGCTGTTTATAAGCCTTACAAGCTTTTTAGTATCCGGCCTTTTTTTTATCTTGTCAAGGTTAAGGTTTTTGTAAACCCATCTGGTGCTTACACCAAAACGGGGTTTTACCAAAACAATGGAAGCAGCTTGCAAAGGAGCGATAGAAGTTATTATTTCCCCTATACCTTCCGCAATTGCCGTACCTCCTTTTATACAAAAAGGTATGTCTGCTCCGATATTTGCAGATATTTTCATCAGCTTATCCAGCGGCAAGTCCAGAGAAAACAGCTTGTTTATTCCGTGAAAAACCGCTGCAGCATCTCCGCTTCCTCCCCCCAGGCCTGCTGCAACAGGAATATTCTTAATAATGTATATTCTTATTCCGTCAATACCGAACATGCTTCCAAGAAGAGCCGCGGCCCTATATGCCGTATTCGTCCTGTCCTCGGGTACGTAAGCATTCCTGCAGACAACTTGAATACCTTTGTTAATTTTTTTCAATTCCACGATGTCATGAAGCTCAATAGACTGCATAATCATTTTAACATCATGATATCCGTCCTGCCTTTTATTTAAAACATCCAGCGAAAGATTTATTTTAGCCTGTGCCTTTACTATAATGCTTTTCATAAAATCTCCAATATTCAGATTTAGACAACAGATAACTAAAAAGCCAAACTCTGATTCTACAGCAATATGACTTTCGAAATCCACCGGAAATCTTTTGTGTATTTCGAAAGTCATATTACAAAGAATCAGAGACTTTCCTTCCAGACCACCTGTTTCATGTATATTATATACAAAAAACAAAACTTATGCAAAGAATTGCGATTGAACTATAGAGTCAATTTACTGTAGGAAAAAGAAGTACGGATAACACCCTGATTATTTTAGATGAAAGAACGCCGCCGCTTGATATGGAAAATGATATTATGAAAGAAATGGATTATTACAGCCCATAATCTGCTGATTTTATTCCGCACATTTTTTCAGATATTTTCCACAATTTTGATGCATTATCTTCTTTTTGAGCATAACGGCCGGGCCTTTTTGGCTTGCAATCCTTCCAGTATATCTCATTGAACCTGTTTATATCAGGTGTAAGGGCCAGATACACAATTGATTGTGCCGCCTTTTTGGGATTTACACCTTTTTTGCTTCTTTTCTTCCATACCCAGCGGACAATGCCGGATGTACCTTTAAGCCCGATATTTGTATTTACAAGCCCAGGGTCTGCTGCCAAGGCTATTAAATTCATATTGGATTCAGACCTTCTGTTAAGCTCTGCGGTAAAAAGTACATTCGCCAGCTTGGACTGCTTATATGCCTTGAGGCAGTTATAGTTCTTTCTCATCAATATATCGTTCCACCTTATCCTGGTCCTGTAATGTGAGCTGGAACTAACTGTAATGACGCGCCCCTGGCTGCAAGCTGCAAGCAGGGGAAGCAATTCATGCGTAAGGAGAAAGGGAGCAAGATGATTGACTGCAAACTGGAGTTCAAGCCCGTCTTCAGTTCCAACAAACCAACTGGATACCGTCGCCGCATTATTGATCAATATATCAATTGATTTATCATCCTCTGAATTTGCCATATTTTTTATATTGCTGCTCAATTGCCTTATATGGGAGAGCTTTGATAAGTCGGCAGTTAAATATTCTATCCTTACATCGCCATATAAGCTTTCGATATTATTTTTTACCTTTTTGCAAAGCTCACTGTCTCTTCCAATTCCAATTACATTAATGCCTTTTGCTGCGAGCTCTGAGGCAATTGCCAGACCTATCCCGGAAGTTGCTCCCGTCACTACCGCAGTTTTTTGTTTTTCTGTCTTTTCCATAATTTATAAACCCCTCCCGGTTATAATATTGCTTCTTTTCTTTTTCTCGTTGATTTCCAGCGTTCACATATGGCACGGGCCAGCAGCCCGGAAGGAAACATAAAACCAACAAACCTGAGCATCCTGTTAAGCAGGCCGGGAATATAAACAGCATGGCCCTTAAGTGCGTGGTCAATAGTTTTAGAAGCAACATACCCGACATTTTTTGTAGTAAGCCTGCCTGCAAAGCCCTGGGATTCTATTGATTGCCTGCAGCCTTCTGTTGTCGGCATTCCTGCAGGACATAGTGCTGTTACCGTAACTCCCGCCGGTCTTAATTCTTCCCTCAGAGCCATTGAAAAATTAAGAAGAAAACGCTTTGAAGCAGAATACATAGCCTTAATGGGCATTGGGTAAAAAGCGGCAAGACTGGATACATTAATAATCCTGAAAGGCTTTTCTTTGTCCCTTGCCTTAAGAATAGCATATGTCATTTCAAGATTTCCCTCTATATTAACCCTCGTAATTGTCCTTATTTGCTGTGGTGTCCTTTCGGTAAAAAAACCTTCAAAATCAAGCCCGGCAACATTGATTAAAATATCAAACTCAAGCTTTTCCTTTTGGATATAAGCAAAAAAATCCTTTTGGGACCCGTCGTTTGCCAGGTCACATGGATAATATAAAGCTTCAATATCATAGGTAGAAGCCAGCCCCCTTGAAAGATTTTCCAGGTTTTTTCCCGATAAATCAGTTAGAAACAGATTCCATCCCCTGCTTGCGCATTCCACCGCAAAAGCTTTACCCAGACCGCCTGTTGCTCCGGTTATACACACAAATGATTTCATATTATACCACCTTCTCTATATTTTTAATACCCCACTGACAAATTAATTTATGTATAATACTATACTATATATAATATTATATGTCAATATATATTTTAATTTGAGTTTCTCCATTTTTAACATTTAGAAGATTTATGTGTATAATGAAACAGTTATCATTGGGAATGAATTTAGAC